>NZ_JAEPRP010000026.1:0-51423 GCF_016652895.1 Ensifer sp. SSB1 | reverse complement strand
GCCCGTCCTTGACGCAGATATGCGCCTGGATCGGCGGAACGTTGGGTCCGAATGCCATGCCAATCTCCTCTTGCCTTGCCGCAGAGATGCTATGCCATGAGCCGGGCGACCATCAGCAACAGTGCGATGATCGACACGAACCAGACGATGGAGCGCAACACAGGAATGCCGGCGACATAGAGGCCGGTATAGACCACCCGTGCCAGAATCCACGTCACCGCACCGATCGCACCAAGACCGCCGGTCTTGCCGGTCACCGCCAATGCAAGCGCAAGGGCGACGAAGGCAGGGTAGGTTTCCAGCATGTTGCGAAGCGACCGCAGCAGACGTCCTGCCACGATGCTCTTCGAAACGCGCTGCTCATCCCGGGGGCCAAGCAGGTATTTGACACCGAGGTCTCCGGCGAGGTCAAGCGACAGCGCCTGCACCAGGATGTGAGCGACCAGCAACACGACGCTCCAGCCGAGCACCCAGACTTCAGTCGACGCGGCTGCGGCTTCCATCACCCCTCGCACTCTCAGGATCAATCCAGATCAGTATCACGTTCCCGGCGCGGCAAACCGTCTCGGCAAGGGTGGCGGGTGAACGCTGAACCACTGTCTCCGACAGGCATGACGATCGACGGGGGCGCGCAGAGGCGCCCCCGTTTGTTCAGAGATTAGAGATCGAGAACCAGACGTTCCGGATCTTCCAGGCTTTCCTTGACGCGGACGAGGAAGGTCACGGCTTCCTTGCCGTCGACGATGCGGTGATCGTAGGAGAGCGCGAGGTACATCATCGGACGGATGACGACCTGGCCGCCGATGGCGACCGGGCGATCCTGGATCTTGTGCATGCCGAGGATACCCGACTGCGGCGCGTTGAGGATCGGCGAGGACATCAGCGAGCCGTAGACACCGCCGTTGGAGATGGTGAAGGTACCACCCTGCATGTCGGCCATCGAAAGCGCACCGTCACGGGCGGCCTTGCCGAGGCGGCCAATGTCCTTCTCGACTTCGGCGATCGACATCTGGTCGGCATCGCGAACGATCGGAACGACAAGACCCTTGTCCGTGCCGACGGCGACGCCGATGTGGCAGTAGTTCTTGTAGATGATGTCGGTGCCGTCGATCTCGGCGTTGACGGCCGGGATTTCCTTCAGCGCGTGGGTGACGGCCTTGGTGAAGAAGCCCATGAAGCCGAGCTTCACGCCATGCTTCTTCTCGAAGATGTCCTTGTACTTGTTGCGCAGCGCCATGACGGCGCTCATGTCCACCTCGTTGTAGGTGGTGAGCATGGCCGCGGTGTTCTGTGCGTCCTTGAGGCGGCGTGCAATCGTCTGGCGCAGGCGGGTCATCTTGACGCGCTCTTCGCGAACGACGTCTTCCGCCGTCGACGGAGCACGGGCCTGAACCTTGGCCGGCTCGGAAGCGGCCGGCGCAGAGATGCCCTTGGCGACGGCAGCGAGCACATCACCCTTCAGCACCTGGCCACGCTTGCCGGAGCCATCGAGCTGGTCAGCCGAGAGGTTGCTCTCAGCGAGCAGCTTGGCAGCAGCCGGTGCCGGCGGCATCGACGAGGCGGCCGGAGCAGCAGCAGCAGCCGGAGCGGCAGCAGCAGGCTCGGCCTTCTTTTCAGCAGCGGCAGCCGGAGCGGCTGCAGCGGCGCCGGCGGCACCTGCAGCGATCTGGCCGAGCAGCGCGCCAAGACCGACGGTCTCGCCGGCCTGGGCGACGATTTCGGAGAGCGTGCCTGCGGCCGGTGCCGGAACTTCGATCGTCACCTTGTCGGTTTCGAGTTCGAGCAGGGGTTCATCGGCCTTGATGGCGTCGCCGACCTTCTTGAACCAGGTGCCGACGGTCGCTTCGCTGACGGATTCGCCAAGGGTGGGAACGCGGATTTCTGTTGCCATGATTTTTGTTCCGTTGATCAGATATCTGTTTCTATTGGCTCAGAGCGAGGGGAGCATCAGCCCCCCAGCGCGTCCTCGAGGAAGGCGGCAAGCTGCGCCAAGTGCTTCGACATCAGGCCCGTCGCCGGCGAGGCGGCGGCCGGACGGCCGGTGTAGCGCACGCGCTGATACTTGGCGTCGATATGGGCGAGAACCCATTCGAGGTACGGGTCGATGAACGACCAGGCGCCCATGTTCTTCGGCTCTTCCTGGCACCAGACCATCTCCGCGTTGCGGAAGCGGCTGAGCTCGTTGATGAGCGCCTTGGCCGGGAACGGATAGAGCTGTTCGACGCGCAGCAGGTAGATGTCGTCGATGCCGCGCTTTTCGCGTTCTTCGAGCAGGTCATAATAAACCTTGCCCGAGCAGAGCACGACGCGACGGATCTTGGAATCCTTCTGCAGCTTGATCGGGCCGTCCTTGATGACCTCGGCGTCATCCCACAGCAGGCGGTGGAACGAGCTTTCGCCGGCCATTTCCGACAGGCTGGAGATCGCACGCTTGTGGCGCAACAACGACTTCGGCGTCATCAGGATCAGCGGCTTGCGGAAGTCGCGCTTCACCTGGCGGCGCAGGATGTGGAAGTAGTTCGCCGGCGTCGTGACGTTGGCGACCTGCATGTTGTCTTCGGCGCAGAGCTGCAGGAAGCGTTCGAGGCGGGCGGAGGAATGCTCCGGACCCTGGCCCTCATAGCCGTGCGGCAGCAGGCAGACGAGACCCGACATGCGCAACCACTTGCGCTCGCCCGAAGAGACGAACTGGTCGAAGACGACCTGCGCACCGTTGGCGAAATCGCCGAACTGGGCTTCCCAGAGGGTCAGCGCGTTGGGGCGGGCAAGCGAGTAGCCGTATTCGAAGCCAAGAACCGCCTCTTCCGAAAGCATCGAGTTGATGACTTCGTAGCGGGCCTGGGTCGGCGCGAGGTTCGCGAGCGGAATGTAGCGCTCTTCGGTCTGCTGATCGTAGAGAACCGAGTGGCGCTGCGAGAAGGTGCCGCGTTCGCAGTCCTGGCCCGACAGGCGGATCTTGGTGCCCTCGATGCAAAGCGTGCCGAAAGCAAGCGCTTCGGCCATGGCCCAGTCGACGCCTTCGCCGGTCTGGATCATGTTGGCGCGGTTTTCCATGAAGCGCTGGATCGTGCGGTGCGCATTGAAGCCTGCCGGGATCTCCGAGATCTTGCGGCCGACTTCCTTGAGCTGCTTCATCGGCACCGAGGTCTTGCCGCGGCGCTGTTCATCCTGGTTGTCGGCCGAGCGCAGGCCCGACCAGGCACCATCGAGCCAATCGGCCTTGTTCGGCTTGTAGGACTGGCCGGCCTCGAACTCCTGCTCGAGGTGAGCACGCCAGTCGGCCTTCATCTTCTCGACTTCGCCTTCGGTGATCAGGCCTTCGGCAATCAGTCGGTCGGAGTAGAGCTGGACGACGGTCTTGTGGGCGCGGATGACCTTGTACATCTTCGGCTGGGTGAACGCCGGCTCATCGCCTTCGTTATGGCCGAAGCGGCGGTAGCAGAACATGTCGATGACGACAGGCTTGTGGAACTTCATCCGGAATTCGGTGGCGATCTTGGCCGCGTAGACAACCGCTTCCGGATCGTCGCCGTTGACGTGGAAGATCGGCGCTTCGATCATCTTGGCGACGTCGGACGGATAGGGCGACGAACGCGAGAAGGCCGGATTGGTGGTGAAGCCGATCTGGTTGTTGATGATGAAATGCACGGTGCCGGCGACGCGGTGGCCGCGCAGACCCGAAAGGCCGAGGATTTCGGCAATCACGCCCTGGCCTGCGAAGGCAGCATCACCGTGCAGCAGCAGCGGCATGACCTTGGAACGTTCGCGCAGCGGGATGATGTCGCCTTCAAAGACGGTCGCCATCTGGTCCTGTTTCGCACGGGCCTTGCCCATGACCACAGGGTTGACGATTTCGAGGTGCGAGGGGTTCGCCGTCAGCGACAGGTGAACCTTGTTGCCGTCGAACTCGCGGTCGGAGGAAGCACCGAGGTGGTACTTCACGTCGCCCGAACCTTCGACGTCGTCAGGCGCGTAGGACCCGCCCTTGAACTCGTGGAAGATGGCGCGGTGGGGCTTGGCCATGACCTGCGAAAGCACGTTCAGACGGCCGCGGTGGGCCATGCCGAGCACGATTTCCTTCAGGCCTTCCTGGCCGCCGCGCTTGATGATCTGCTCGAGCGCGGGGATGAGCGATTCCCCGCCGTCGAGACCGAAGCGCTTGGTGCCCTTGTACTTGACGTCGATGAACTGCTCGAAGCCTTCCGACTCGATCAGCTTCTGCAGAATCGCCTTCTTGCCTTCAGGCGTGAACTCGACGCCCTTGTCCGGACCTTCGATACGTTCCTGGATCCAGCCCTTCTCTTCCGGGTTGGACATGTGCATGAACTCGACGCCGATCGTCGAGCAGTAGGTGCGCTCGAGGATCTCGACCATCTCGCGAACGGTCGCGTATTCGAGGCCCAGCACGTTATCGATGAAGATCTTACGATCGAGATCCTTGTCCTCGAACCCGTAGTTCGAGGGGGAAAGCTCGTTGTAGTCTTCGACCGGGGCAGCAAGGCCGAGCGGATCGAGCTTGGCATGCAGGTGGCCGCGGGCGCGGTAGGCACGGATCATCATGATGGCGCGGACGGAATCGCGCGTCGCCTGGTGGATGTCGGCGGCGCTGGCAACGGTACCGGTGGCGGCAGCCGTTTCCTCAACCTTCGCCTTGACCTTCTTCTCGATGACCTTCTCGACCGTGCCCCAGTCGCCATCGAGCGCCGAGACCAGTTCACCATTGGCCGGGATCGGCCAGTTGTTCTTTTTCCAGGAGGCGCCCTTGGCTGCCTTCACCACATCTTCCGGCCGGTCGGCGAGCGCCTTGAAGAAGGCCTGCCATTCGGCCGACACGGACGCCGGGTCCGCCTCGTAGCGTGCATGGAGCTGCTCGATATAGGCGGCGTTGGCGCCGTCCAGAAACGAAGTGAGCTGGAATTGCTCGTTGGCCTCTTGCCTTGTCATGGTCTCACGCGGACTGTTCTGTCCGCCTCCTGACTGAAGTTGGGTTGCCGGGTATCCCGGTCGTTCATGTTCGTTCGGCGCGTCCGGGCGCCGGGCCTTTTTCCTACGATGCCGCGCATCCTTGAGGACGCGCCGGGTCACCGTGGCACTTCATTGCCGCGTATCCTGATCTTGCATCAGCCAAGGAAACACGCGGACTGCAGATTGCCCGGGCCGGATCGGTCCGGCCCGGGCAGAAGTCTTGCGATCAGCCCTTGAGGACTTCGACCAGCGTCTTGCCGAGACGGGCCGGCGAAGGCGACACGCGGATGCCTGCCTGTTCCATCGCGGCGATCTTGGATTCCGCATCGCCCTTGCCGCCGGAAACGACAGCGCCGGCGTGACCCATGGTGCGGCCCTTCGGCGCGGTACGGCCGGCGATGAAGCCGGCCATCGGCTTCTTGCGGCCCTTCTTGGCTTCGTCGATGAGGAACTGCGCCGCATCCTCTTCGGCCGAGCCGCCGATTTCGCCGATCATGATGATCGAGGTCGTGGCTTCGTCGGCCAGGAACATCTCGAGCACGTCGATGAACTCGGTACCCTTGACCGGGTCGCCGCCGATGCCGACAGCCGTCGTCTGGCCGAGGCCTTCGTTGGAGGTCTGGAACACGGCTTCATAGGTGAGCGTACCCGAGCGCGAAACTATACCGACCGAACCCTTGCGGAAGATCGAGCCCGGCATGATGCCGATCTTGCATTCTTCCGGCGTCAGGATACCGGGGCAGTTCGGGCCGAGCAGGCGCGACTTGGAGCGGTCGAGACGGGCCTTGACGCGCACCATGTCGGCAACCGGGATGCCTTCGGTGATGCAGGTGATGAACGGGATTTCCGCATCGATCGCCTCGATGATCGCGTCCGCAGCGCCTGCCGGCGGAACGTAGATCACGGATGCGTCCGCACCGGTCTTTTCACGGCCTTCGGCAACCGAAGCGAAGATCGGCAGGGTTTCGCCCTTGGAGCCGGTCCAGGTTTCGCCGCCCTTCTTCGGGTGAATGCCGCCGACCATCTGCGTGCCGTAATAGGCAAGCGCCTGTTCGGTATGGAAGGTGCCGGTCTTGCCGGTCAGGCCCTGAACGAGGACCTTGGTGTTCTTGTTAACGAGAATCGACATTAGGTCTGGTCCTTCAGTTAGCCGTTGATCGCGGCGACGATCTTCTTGGCAGCGTCATCCAGATCGTCGGCGGCGGTGATCGCCAGGCCGGATTCGTTCAGGATCTTCTTGCCAAGCTCGACATTCGTGCCTTCGAGACGAACGACCAGCGGAACCTTGAGGCCGACTTCCTGTACGGCCGCGACGACGCCTTCAGCGATAACATCGCACTTCATGATGCCGCCGAAGATGTTGACGAGGATGCCCTCGACCTTCGGGTCGGCCGTGATGATCTTGAAGGCTGCCGCGACCTTCTCCTTGCCGGCGCCGCCGCCGACGTCGCAGAAGTTCGCCGGCTCCTTGCCGTAGAGCTTGATGATGTCCATCGTCGCCATGGCAAGGCCTGCGCCATTGACCATGCAGCCGATGTTGCCGTCGAGCGCCACATAGGCGAGGTCCCACTTGGAGGCCTCGATTTCCTTGGCGTCTTCTTCGGTTTCGTCGCGCAGTGCCTTGATATCGTCGTGGCGGAAGAGCGCGTTGCCGTCGAACGAAACCTTGGCGTCGAGAACGCGCATGCGGCCGTTCTTCATGACGATCAGCGGGTTGATCTCGAGCAGGCTCATGTCCTTTTCGACAAAGGCCTTGTAGAGGATCGGGAAGAGCTTTTCGGCGTCAGCCTTGGCTTCGCCGTCGAGCTTCAGGGCCGCGGTGAGCTTGGCAAGATCAGCGGCGGTGACGCCGGCTTCCGGGTTGATCGCGACGTTGACGATCTTTTCCGGCGTGTCGTGCGCAACGGCCTCGATGTCCATGCCGCCTTCCGTCGAAACGACGAAGGCAACCTGGCCGACCGAACGGTCGACGAGCAGCGACAGGTACAGTTCGCGATCGATGTCGGCGCCGTCCTCGATGTAGAGGCGGTTCACCTGCTTGCCGGCCGGGCCGGTCTGCGCGGTGACGAGCGTGTTGCCGAGCATTTCCTTGGCATGAGCCTTGGCTTCGTCGATCGAGAAGGCAAGACGAACGCCGCCCTTGGCGTCGGCGGAAAGTTCCTTGAACTTGCCCTTGCCGCGGCCGCCGGCATGGATCTGGCTCTTGACCACGTAGAGCGGGCCCGGGAGCGACTTGGCAGCTGCCTCGGCTTCATCGGCGGAGAAGATCGCAACACCTTCCGCGACCGGTGCGCCATAGCTCTTCAGGAGAGCCTTGGCCTGATATTCATGAATGTTCATGGTGGTTTTCCTGTCTGGAGCATTATGCGGGCAGGTGAGGCACCTACCCGCACCAATGCGGCAAAAACAAAGAGGCTGAGCGGATACGGGGACGCCCGCTCAGCGGGACGCGATTACTGCTTCAGGCTCGGCGCAATGCCGATGCAGGCTTCGCAAAGACCGGCGACCGAAGCGACCGACTTGTCGAACGCTTCCTTCTCGGCCTTGTTGAGATCGATCTCGATGATGCGCTCGACGCCGCCGGCGCCGATAACGGTCGGCACGCCGACATACATGTCCTTGACGCCGTACTGGCCCGTCAGATGCGCAGCGCAGGGCAGGACGCGCTTCTTGTCCTTGAGGTAGGCTTCGGCCATTTCGATCGCCGAGGCGGCCGGTGCGTAATAAGCCGAACCGGTCTTGAGCAGGCCGACGATTTCGGCGCCGCCGTCACGGGTGCGCTGGATGATTTCTTCGAGGCGTTCCTTGGTGACCCAGCCCATCTGCACGAGGTCGGTCAGCGGGATGCCGGCAACGGTCGAGTAGCGGGCGAGCGGCACCATGGTGTCGCCGTGGCCGCCGAGAACGAAAGCGGTGACGTCCTGGACGGAAACGTTGAATTCCTGGGAAAGGAACAGGCGGAAGCGCGAACTATCGAGGACGCCGGCCATGCCGACGACCTTGTTCTTCGGCAGGCCCGAGAACTTCTGCAGTGCCCAGACCATGGCGTCGAGCGGGTTGGTGATGCAGATGACGAAGGCGTTCGGAGCATACTTCTTGATGCCTGCGCCAACCTGTTCCATGACCTTGAGGTTGATGCCGAGCAGGTCGTCGCGGCTCATGCCAGGCTTGCGCGGCACGCCGGCGGTGACGATGCAGACGTCGGCACCTTCGATGGCGGAGTAGTCGCTGGCGCCGGTGAGGTTCGCGTCGAAGCCTTCGACCGGGGAGGACTGGGCGATGTCGAGGCCCTTGCCCTGCGGGATGCCGTCAGCGATGTCGAAGAGGACGATGTCGCCCAGTTCCTTCAGGCCGGCGAGATGGGCCAGCGTACCACCAATCATCCCTGAACCGATAAGTGCGATCTTGTTGCGCGCCATGAAAGTGCTTCCTTTGTGATCCCAATATGATCGAGGCCTGAAACGCGGCAAACGCCAAACCTTCGCCGAAAGCCATTAAACGGCAAATGGTAAAATATCAAACGATACTTTTTGGTGAAGTAATTTCAATCGGTTAGATCATAAAATTCTTACGTAAACGTAAGAATTTCCGTCACGACTACGTCACGAGACGGCCCGATTGGCGGGGTGCTCGGCGGCATATTCCTCACTTTGCATCTCGATCAGGCGCGAAACCGTGCGGTCGAACTCGAAGCCTTCCGTACCCTTCTTCTGGGTCAGCAGATCCTGCGGTTCGGCCGCGGCCGAAGCGAACAATCGCGCGCCGTTGTCGTAGAGCGTGTCGACGAGCAGGATGAAGCGCTTGGTCTCGTTGCGCATGTGGGGACCCAGATGTGGCACGTGATCGACGAAGATCGTCGAATAGCGTTCGAGGATGGCAAGATAGTCGGCCGCCCCCAGCGGCTGCTGGCAGAGATCGGCAAATGCAAAGCGCGCGCTTTGCCCGGCGGCAGCCGGCACATGGATCTTGCGGCCCTTGCGTGGCACTTCCGCCGGAGCAACGGCCTCGTGGCGGGTTTCCTGGGCCCAGGCGCGCGCCATCGCCGCATCCGCCTCCGGGCCGAGCGGCGAAAGCCATACCGGGCTGCCGTCGGTCTTCGTCAGGCGGTAGTCGGTATCCGTGTCCAGAGAGATGACCTCGGCATTCGCCTTGAGGAGATCGATGAAGGGCAGGAACAGGCCACGGTTGAGGCCGTCGCGATAGAGATCGTCAGGCGCAACGTTCGACGTCGCGACCAGCACGCAGCCCTTGGAAAAAAGCTCGCCAAAGAGCCTGCCGAGGATCATGGCATCGGCAATGTCGGTTACCGAAAACTCGTCGAAGCAGAGCAGGCGCGCCTCGCCGAAGAGCTCCGAGGCAACCGGCGGGATCGGATCCGCCTGCTTGGTCTCGCCGTTCTTGAGCTTCTGGCGGTGCCTGTAGATGCGCTCGTGCACATCGGCCATGAATTCATGGAAATGCGCCCGGCGCTTGCGCTGGATCGGCACCGTATCGAAGAACAGATCCATCAGCATGGTCTTGCCGCGCCCGACGCCACCATGGATGTAGAGACCCTTGACCGGCGGCTGGTCCTTCTTGCGCGAAGCAAACAGCCAGCCGAGCGCATTGGTCTTGCGCGACGGGCGGCTGGCCAGCAGCTCAGCGGAAAGGTGATCGAAGCGCCGCGCAATCGTAAACTGTGCGGGGTCGCGCTTACGCTCGCCGCTCGCGACGAGCGCTTCGAGCTTGCGGTAGATACTGTCGTCAGGATTGAGCACGTCTCACCCGAGATGGGACGGAAAAACAAAAGCCCGGCGCGAGACCGGGCTCTATGGCGTCAGCGGCTGAGGCTGACCGGCTGGCCGCCGTTGGTCGAGCCGTCGAAACGGGCATCCGCCGTCTTGTAGAGACGGGCGATGGCGTTGCCGCTGCGATCCTTGAGAACCACCTGCGTGCCGGCGACTTCCCAGGAACCCATCGTCGTCAGCTCGCCGGCGCAGCCACGGGTGCCGCCGCGCGAGCCGGAGCCGAGATTGGTGAGCGTCAGGAACATGTCGCAGGAGCTGCCGGCGCTCGATACACGCCAGTTGCCGACCATCGATTCCTTGGTAACGTCAAGACCGCCGCCCGCAGCCGCAGCGACCTGCGTGCCGGGCTGCTGAACCGTGCCGGGCGTCATCGTCCCGTTCGTCGGTGCAGCCGGGAATTGCGACGTGTTTCCGGTCGGTGCCGGAAGCTGGTTCGACGAAACCGAGGGAACCGGTGCGGCCTGGATGGGAGCGGGTGAAGCGTCCTGGGAACTGAAACCGCCCATTGATGTCCGCTGGCATCCGGTCAGCGCAAGCACAACTGCCAGCCCCGCCGCCGCATGAATAACCCGCATATCCCTACTCCTGTTCGTGTCCGCGAACCATGATGCAACGCGATAATATAGGCCGAAATACAGCAAATCCACCTGACAAATCAAGGGACGACGATTCCTGGCGACCTGTTGCAGGATTGAAACGTCTGAGCCGCGGGCAAGCCACCGTCGGCAACACGCACGACAACTCGTCGCCGCAAACAACGTCCGGCAATCACACGCCCCACAATCAAGGATTGCCAGGCCGAAGCCACCTGCCGGCATATCAAAACAGAAGTGGCGGGCCAGGGACCCGCCGCTTTCACATTCGAATTCTACCCGTCGATCAGACGCGGCGCTCGACCAGCATCTTCTTGATTTCGCCGATCGCCTTGGCCGGGTTCAGCCCCTTCGGGCAGGCCTGGGCGCAGTTCATGATCGTGTGGCAGCGATAGAGGCGGAAGGGGTCTTCGAGATTATCGAGACGCTCACCGGTTGCCTCGTCGCGGCTGTCGATCAGCCAGCGATAGGCCTGCAGCAACACGGCCGGACCGAGGTAGCGGTCACCGTTCCACCAGTAGCTCGGACAGGAGGTCGAGCAACAGGCGCACAGAATGCACTCGTAGAGGCCGTCAAGCTTGAGGCGATCCTCGTGGCTCTGCTTCCATTCCTTGGCCGGCGTCGGCGAAACCGTCTTCAGCCAGGGCTCGATCGAGCGGTGCTGGGCGTAGAAGTTGGTGAGGTCGGGTACCAGGTCCTTCACGACCGGCATGTGCGGCAGCGGATAGACCTTCACCGCACCCTTCACCTCGTCCATGCCCTTGGTGCAGGCGAGCGTGTTGGTGCCGTCGATGTTCATCGCGCAGGAGCCGCAGATGCCTTCGCGGCAGGAGCGGCGCAGCGTCAGCGTCGGATCGATCTTGTTCTTGATGTAGAGCAGACCGTCGAGCACCATCGGGCCGCAATCGTCGATATCGATATAGAATGTATCGATACGCGGATTGGCGCCATCATCCGGGTTCCAACGGTAGATGCGGTATTCGCGAACGTTGGTCGCGCCCTGCGGCTTCGGCCAGACCTTGCCTTCCGTCATCTGCGAGTTCTTGGGGAGAGCGAGTTCAACCATGTGCCTTATTCCTCAAGATCAGTAGACGCGGGCCTTCGGCTCGATCTTCTTGGGATCGATGCCGTCGGCGATCAGGTCGGTATGGACAGGGCGGTAGTCGAGCTTGACGTCGCCGGCCTCGTTGACCCAGGCAAGCGTGTGCTTGCGCCAGTTGACGTCGTCGCGGCCGCCGAGCGGGCCTTCGGTGAAGTCCTCGCGGGCGTGCGAACCACGGCTCTCCTTGCGCGCTTCGGCGCCGTAGATCGTCGTGATGGCGTTGGCCATGAGGTTTTCGAGTTCCAGCGTCTCGACGAGGTCCGAGTTCCAGATCATCGAACGGTCGGTGACCTTGATGTCGGGCATCTCTTTCCAGATCGCCGAGATGCGCTTGCAGCCCGATTCCAGCGATTCCTGGGTACGGAACACGGCGGCGTCTTCCTGCATGGCGCGCTGCATCTTTTCGCGCAGCACCGCCGTCGGCGTGCTGCCGTTGGCGTTACGCAGGCGGTCGAAGCGGTCCATGATCCGGTCGCAGGCGGCCTTGTTGAGTTCCGGGATCGCCTCGTCGCGGTCGATCACCTGACCGGCGCGGATGGCGGCGGCACGGCCGAAGACCACGAGGTCGATCAGCGAGTTGGAGCCGAGGCGGTTGGCACCGTGCACCGAGGCGCAGCCGGCTTCGCCGACCGCCATCAGGCCGGGCGCGACGCGCTCCGGGTTCTGGTTGTCGGCATTCAGCACTTCGCCCCAGTAGTTGGTCGGCACGCCGCCCATGTTGTAGTGCACCGTCGGCAGAACCGGGATCGGCTCGCGCGTCACGTCGACGCCGGCAAAAATCTTCGCCGATTCCGAGATGCCCGGCAGGCGCTCGTGCAGGACGGCCGGATCCAGATGGTCGAGGTGCAGGAAGATGTGGTCCTTGTTCTTGCCGACGCCGCGGCCTTCACGGATTTCCATCGTCATGCAGCGCGAGACGACGTCACGCGACGCAAGGTCCTTGGCGGACGGCGCATAGCGCTCCATGAAGCGCTCGCCTTCGGAGTTGACGAGGTAGCCGCCTTCGCCGCGTGCGCCTTCGGTGATGAGGCAGCCTGCGCCGTAGATGCCGGTCGGGTGGAACTGGACGAACTCCATGTCCTGAAGCGGCAGGCCGGCGCGCGCAATCATGCCGCCGCCGTCGCCGGTGCAGGTGTGCGCCGAGGTCGCCGAGAAATAGGCGCGGCCGTAACCGCCGGTCGCCAGCACCACCATCTTGGCGGAGAAGCGATGGATCGTGCCGTCGTCGAGGTTCCAGGCGACGACGCCGGTGCAGCGGCCGTCATCCGACATGATCAGGTCGAGCGCGAAATACTCGATGAAGAACTCGGCGTTGTTGCGCAGCGACTGGCCATAGAGCGTGTGCAGGATCGCGTGGCCGGTGCGGTCGGCCGCCGCACAGGTGCGCTGCACCGGCGGACCTTCGCCGTAGTTCTGCATGTGGCCGCCGAAGGGCCGCTGGTAGATCTTGCCTTCCGCGTTGCGCGAGAACGGCACGCCGTAATGCTCGAGCTCATAGACCGCCTTCGGCGCTTCCATGGCGAGATACTGCATGGCGTCGACGTCGCCGAGCCAGTCGGAACCCTTGACGGTGTCGTAAAGGTGCCACTGCCAGCTGTCCGGCGTCATGTTCTGCAGCGAAGCGGCGATGCCGCCCTGGGCGGCAACCGTGTGCGAGCGGGTCGGGAAGACCTTGGTGATGCAGGCGGTCTTCAGCCCCTGCTCTGCCATGCCGAGCGTGGCGCGCAGGCCCGCGCCGCCGGCGCCGACGACGACGACGTCGAAGGCGTGATCGACATATTGATAGGCCTTGCCGTTTGCAGCGGGTGAACTGTTCGATGCCATGGCGAAATTACCCTGCAAAAGCGATCTTCAGGATGGCGAAGAGACAGAGCCCGCCAACCGCGATCGTGAAAAATGTATTGAGCATGAGAAGGCCGATCTTCATGCCTTCGCCATGCACGTAGTCCTCGATGATCACCTGCATGCCGAGACGCATGTGGATCAAGCCCGAGAGCACGACGAGGGCCATGACGACCGCGACGAAGGGGTTCGCGAGCGCGGCAACGACATCCGCGTGGGGGGCGCCTGCATAGCGAACGAGGAAGATGACGAAGAAGATCAGCAGCGGAACGTTGGCGACCGCCGTCAGGCGCTGGCGCCAGAAGTGATCAGTGCCTTCCTTGGCGGAGCCAAGACCGCGAACCTTGCCGAGAGGTGTACGCATATCCATGGGTGTCTTCCTCTCAGTTAACGGACGAGATAGCCGACCACCCAGATCAGCAGCGTCAGCGCCACCGAACAGACGATCGTCGCCTTGGCCATCTTGGTGGCGAAGTGCTTCTCGTAACCGTAGCCGAGATCCCAGGCAAAGTGGCGCAAGCCGCCGAGCATGTGGTGCACCAGCGCCCAGGTGTAACCGAAGAGCACCAGCTTGCCGATCAGCGTGCCGAACAGCCAGCTGACCCAGTCGTAGTAGGCCGCGCCCGAGGCGGCGGCGATCAGCCACCAGGCAACGAGAATGGTGCCGAAGTAGAGTGCGCCGCCGGTGATGCGGTGCACAATGGACATCACCATCGTCGGGATCGGTTTATAGATTTGAAGATGCGGCGAGAGTGGCCGGCTTCTTGTGACATCCGTCATCGGAACCTCACGGAAATGCCCGGGTTTACGCCCATAAAACTGGACGATTTTAGTCCGGTATCGCACCTGATTGTGCGCAATTCAGTCCTTCGGACCTTTAATCACCATAATGCTTAACGACAAGTGTGTTTGCGGTGCAAAATCAATTTAATCGATTAGACGATTTGCGCCATTTTCCAGCCCGCCGAAGACATGGGCGTCCGTTAACGATAGCAGCAAAAAGCCAAGCAATTCCGTGACTTTCCGACGGAAGTGGCCCAGAGTGACTTTAACGAATTGTTAAGCGTCATCCGGAGGGCGAACAGAATGAGTCTGTTCAGGGCAATCCATGCGACCAAAGTGCTAGCACTCGCCGGCCTGGTCATCGCCACGACCTGCATCCCCTTGGAGGCCCGTGACGGCGGTGGAGCACGCGGCTTCCAGATGCGCACCAACCATATGCGCATGTCTTCGGATCGCTCGTTCCCGGGCTACCAGGTCGACCGCTCGGGCTACCGCAACGGCTGGAACCGCAACCGCATGCCCCGTCGCGACTGGATGGCCAACAATGGTCTGCCGGAGGTCGAGACACGCACCCGGCACGTGCGCCTTCCGCAATATAGGCCCTACCCCGGCTACGGCGGGGGCTGGGAGCATCGCGGCGGATGGGCCCGCGACCGGGCGGGCAACGACGTCTGGACGTCCGGCGGCCGCCGCCATGATGGGCGCCGGGGTATCGACAATGGACTGCCGGAGGTCGAAACGCGCACAAGGCATGTTCGCCTCCCGCAGTATCGCCCCTATCCCGGCCCCTATGCCGATCGCTGGGGCAACGGCGGCGGATGGGTTCGTGACCGCGCCGGCCGTGAGATCTGGACATCCGGTGGCCAGCGCCGCGACTATCGCCCGAACTACTATGGCAGCTATGGCAACGACGAATATCCAGACACCGTTCCAGGCATCGGCACCTATGTCGGCGGCATTTCCGCCTACGTCGATGTCGGCAACGGCATCTACTTCAACCAGGAAGGCGATTACGGTTATAGCGATGATGGCACGTACGCGCCGCCCCCGCAGTCAAGACGCGGCAAGATCATCAACGTTACGCCGCAAACGATGAACAGCTCCTGCGCCTATGAACACGGCGTCTGCGTGATCCGGCGATAGGTTCGAGGAGACTTCAGAAGATCGGTTTCACAGAACCACGACGACGACGTCGATTGGCTGCGCGTGCCGTCCGCTATCGCGACGGGATTCGCCGGATGTTTCAACCGGCCGCTTTTTCAGCAGCACCGAAGCGCCAGACGGTCGTGCGCTTGACCTCGCTGTCTTCCAGCGCCCGTGTCACGGGAACTTCGTAGGTCGCAAGCGCCGTCATCATCTCGCGCGGGCAGTAGGAGCGGCCGGGATCGCCGACGATCACCATCGCCCCCTTGGCGACCAGATCCGAAAACCACGGCTTCAACCGATCGGCAAAGGCCTTGTCGTAGAAGACGTCGCCGGCGAGATAGACATCGGCCTCAAGATCGCGGCCGGTCACGTCCTCGCCCGTATAGGAAAGAGTGACGCCATTGAGTGCGGCATTGAGCTGGACCGCCGTTTCCGCCCAGGGATCGATATCGGCGGCAACAACCGAAGCCGCCCCCGCCTTCATCGCGGCGATCGCCACCAGGCCGGAACCGGAAGCGAAGTCGACGACGCGACGGCCGCGCACCGCCTCCGGGTGATCGAGGATGTAACGGGCAAGCCCCTGCCCTCCGGCCCAGGCAAAGGCCCAGAACGGCGGCGGCAGGCCGATCTCCTGCAGTTCCTCCTCGGTTTTCAACCAGAGCTCATGCGCCTCGGTCGCCAGATGCAGGCGCACCTCCGGTACATGCGGCGGCGAAAGCACGCTGGTATTGGCGAGAATGAAGCTTTGCGGATCGGTCTTCACGAAACTCTCCGAGCCTGTCCGAAAAACGAAAGCGGTTTCCGGACAGGCGGAAATCAAATTACCGCGGCGGGTTGTCGAGCCCACCCATGCGGCAGACTTCGATCCATTCGTCTTCGGTCACCGGCTGCACCGAGAGGCGCATGGAGGTCACAAGCGACATCTTGGCGAGCTTCGGATTGTCCTTGATTTCCTTCAGCGTCACCGGGCGCGGCATGTCGACAACGGCACGGATATCGACGCAATCCCAACGGGCGTCGCCTTCGGCAGTCGAATCCGGATGCGAAAGCGCGCAGACCTCCGAGATGCCGACGATCTCCAGACCTTCGTTCGAGTGGTAGAAGAAGCCCTTGTCGCCGATCTGCATCGCCCGCATGTTGTTGCGCGCCTGGTAGTTGCGCACGCCGGTCCATTCGGTGCCCTTGGCGCCCGCATCCTTCTGCATCTGCCAGGACCATTTGAAGGGCTCGGATTTGTAAAGCCAATGCGCCATCGTGATCTCAAGCCTCCGGATTGTTGAAGACCCAGTTGAAGGCCTTGATCTCGACATTGGAGAAAAGCCCCGCTTTGGCATAGGGGTCGGCTTCGGCGAGCGCACGAGCTTCTTCAATCGTCTCGGCCTTAAGGATCACCAGGCTGCCGGTCGGCTTGCCGTCGTCACCGAGGAACGGGCCTGCCATCTTCAGAATGCCCTTGGCATTCAGATCGTTGAGATAGGCAACGTGGTCGGGGCGGGTGTCGAGCCGAAGCTGCAGCGCGCCTGATTTGTCGGTGCATTGAAGTGCGAAGAGCATGCTTCCTCCTTAAGTTATCGTTTGGCGTGGGATGCGGGCGGAAGACCGCTTTACACCCACGCCACCATCATTCCTGAGTGATCGGACGGGACATCAATTGTTCGAGCGCGGTGCTGACGTCGAGCTTGCCGTCGATGATCGCCGCCACCGCTTCGGTGATCGGCATTTCGACGCCGAGATCATGGGCGACGCGCGCAGCAACCGACGCCGCAAACGCCCCCTCGACCAGTTCGCCCTTGCGCCCGCTGGCGCTGCCGTGCTCGCCGAGCGCAATGCCGAAGCGGAGGTTGCGCGACTGGTGGCTGGTCGCCGTCAACACGAGATCGCCGAGACCCGAGAGCCCACGCACCGTATCGGCCTCGCCACCCTCGGCGGCAATAAACCGCGACATCTCCGCAAGGCCGCGCGAGATCAGCGCGGCGCGGGCGCTGTCACCAAGCCCTGCGCCCTCGACGATGCCACAGGCGATCGCCAGCACGTTCTTGAGCGCGCCGCCGAGCTGCACGCCGATGCGGTCCTCCGACGGGTATAGCCGGAAAGTGGGCCCAGACAGGACCTTGGCAAGCATCGTCGCCGTCTTGTTGTCGGCGGCAGCGATCACCATGGCGGTCGGCAGGCCCTTGGCGATATCGGCGGCGAAACCGGGACCGGAGAGCACGCCGATCGAACGGCCGGGGAGTTCCTCTGCCAGAACATCGGTCAGCAGCCGGCCGGTCGCCTGCTCCATGCCCTTGGCACAGGTAACGATGGTGGCCGCGGCATTGATCTGCGGACCATATTGACGGGCCGCATCACGATGCGCCTGCGACGGCATGGCAAAGAGCACGACCTCGGCATCGGCGAGAACGGAGACGTCGGCCGCATGTTTCAGCGCAGGCGGCAGATCGATACCCGGCAGCGCATCCTCGTTGCGGCCGGTATCGCGGCACGCATCGGCAATCTCCGCACGGCGGGCAAGCAGCGTCACGTCACTGCCTTCAGCCGAGGCAGCGACCGCGGCCAAGGCAGTGCCAAAGGCGCCAGCGCCAACCACGACGATTTTGGGCCCGATCTTGGAGGTGTCGTTCATTCTCTATCCGTATGCCCTGAATTGAGTCATGCGCTTGGCTGAACCCCTCATGCCTTCGCGCCGCGTTTGCCGGAGCCAAGCAGTGTCTGGGCTTGGGCGTCGAGCGGCCAGCGCGAGCGCGGCGCCACGTCGAGACCGTCCGCAGCCATGCCCGCCGCCAGGCGTTCGGCGCCGGCCCAGGCGATCATCGCGGCATTGTCAGTGCACAGAGAAAGCGGCGGAGCGATGAAGTCGAAGCCCGATTGCGCGCAGAGGGTCTGCAGCGTCGAACGCAGCACCTGGTTGGCGGCAACGCCACCGGCAACAACCAGAGCCGGACGCGCCACACCGCTGTGTTCCGCCTTGAAGCGCTTCAGGCCGCGGCCGACGCGATCCTTCAGCGTGCGCGAGATCGCCCGCTGGAAGGAGGCGCAGATGTCGGCGATATCCTGCTCCGTCACCGGCTCCAGCGACTGTGCCGCCTGGCGCACTGCCGTTTTCAGCCCCGAGAAGGAGAAATCGAGCCGGGCATCGCCGACGAGCGGCCGCGGAAAATCGAAACGCTGCGGATCACCGGCAAGCGCCGCACGCTCGACCGCCGGGCCACCCGGATAGGGAAGGCCGAGCAGCTTCGCCGTCTTGTCGAAGGCCTCACCGAGCGCATCGTCGATCGTCGTGCCCCAGCGCTCGTATTCGCCGACGCCTTTGACGAGGATCAGTTGCGTATGGCCGCCGGAAACGAGCAGCATCAGATAGGGGAAGGAGAGCCCGTCGGTCAGCCGCGCCGTCAGCGCGTGGCCCTCGAGATGGTTGACGGCATAGAGTGGCTTGCCCGTTGCCCGCGCGATCGCCTTACCCGTCATCAGCCCGACAATCAGACCGCCGATCAGACCGGGACCACTTGTCGCAGCGATGGCATCAATGTCGGCGAGCGTGACGTTGGCGCGCAGCAGCGCCTCCTCGATCAGCGTATCGAGCGCTTCCACATGGGCGCGCGCAGCGATCTCCGGAACGACGCCGCCATAGGCGCTGTGCTCTTCCAGCTGGCTCAGAACGACGTCACCAAGAATGTGGCCCTTGCCGTCGGAATCGCGCAGAATGACGGAAGCGGCGGTTTCGTCGCAGCTTGTTTCTATGCCGAGGATGCGCAGGGGCGGAGACATCAGGGAATACTCAAAGATTGCGGTCGCACCGAAAGGTGGGTACACGGAACTCCGGTAACAATGGATAGCCTTTGATGCAAACAAAACCTTTCCGGATCGGTACGCGCGGCAGCCCGCTGGCGCTCGCTCAAGCCCATGAAACGCGCGATCGTCTCGTAGCGTCACATGGTCTGGCGCCGGAAATGTTCGAGGTCGTCATCCTCTCGACCAAGGGCGACCGCATCACCGACCGCTCGCTCGCCGAGATCGGCGGCAAGGGCCTGTTCACCGAAGAAATCGAGCAGCAATTGCTGTCGGGCGAACTCGATTTCGCCGTACATTCGTCGAAGGACATGCCGACGAAGCTGCCGGACGGGCTCTGTCTTTCCGCCTTCCTGCCGCGCGAGGATATCCGCGACGCCTTCATCGGCCGCACGGCACCGAAACTGATGGAACTGCCAGAGGGCGTGATCGTCGGTTCGTCGTCGCTGCGCCGACAGGCGCTGATCCGCCGGCTGCGCCCGGATATCAATGTCATCACCTATCGCGGCCAGGTCGAGACGCGACTTCGAAAGCTCGCCGAGGGCCAGGTCGATGCGACGCTGCTTGCCTATGCCGGCCTGAAGCGGCTCGGCATGACCGATGTTCCGACCGAACTGCTCGACCCCGCGGATTTCCCGCCGGCCCCGGCGCAGGGCGCGATCTGCATCGAAAGCCGGATCGGCGACAGCCGCATCAACGATCTGCTTGCCGCGATCGACGATGCGCGCACTCACGAAGCGGTCGCCTGCGAGCGTGGCTTCCTCGCGACGCTCGACGGCTCCTGCCGCACGCCGATCGCCGGCCTCGCCACATCGGACGGCACCCTTCTCAGTTTTTCCGGCATGATCCTCACGCCCGACGGCCAGACGCATCATCGCGTCACCATCGAGGGCAAGGCCACCGACGCCGAAGCGCTTGGCCGCAAAGCCGGCGAAAAGGTCCGCGCCAAGGCCGGCCCCGGCTTCTTTGCAAGCTGGACCTGAGCCGTGCGCGTGCTCGTCACCCGGCCGCTTCCCGCCGCCGAGGCGACCGCACGCCGGCTGGAGGCCGCCGGCCATCGGCCGATCCTCCTGCCACTGATGCAGGCTACGCATCTCACTGCCGTCGCGCGCGCAGCGCTCAAGCAGCCATTTGCCGCGATTGCCCTGACGAGCGCCGAAGCGGTTCGGGTCCTCGCATCTTTGGGCGGCGAACTGGAACAGCACCGGAAAACTCCGTGCTTCTGCGTTGGCGAAGCGACAGCGCGGGCAGCGGCGGAACTCGGCTTCACCGACATTCGCGTCGGTGACGGCACCGGCGAAGCACTGGCCGGACTGATCGTTTCGGCCGCCGGCGACACCTTGCCGAAACAGCCCCTCCTCTACCTGACCGGCTCGCCCCGTTCCGACGGTCTCGAAAGCACGCTCCGGCAGCACGACGTCGCGTATCGGGCGATCGAATGCTATCGCATGGAGCCGACCGTGCACCCATCCGGTGCGCTGCAAGACCTCGCATGCACCGACCGGCCCGACGCCGTTCTGCTCTATTCCCGGGAGACGGCCCGGCGGCTGACGACATTGCTGTTGGAGGCCGGCCTGGACGCTCCGTCCCTTGCTCCGCGCTACCTCTGCCTGAGCGCCGCCGTCGCCGAGGCGCTGCCAGGCAACGCCATGTCGCAGATCGCCACAAGGCCCGACGAGGAAAGCCTTTTTAGATTGCTCTAAATGCAAAACGAGAAACGATGCTGGCGATTTTCCGCCCGCATTCCGCGCTAGTTCAGAGCCGATTCGGCCAAAATCGGAACGCAGGGGCTTTCCCTCACCGGTCCGGCTGACTAGGTTTGAGAGAAGAGCCGACAGGCACCAACGGTAAGAGGTCACCATGGTATCGGAAAACCCGCCGCGCCGCTCGAAGTCCGAGAAGGAACCGCTGACGATCGACCTCGAAGCGGAAAAAACCGTTGCGGAGCCGGCCGGGGCCGAAGCATCCCGCGAGACGGTGACGGACGCGGCCGGCGAAAGCATCGCGAGCGAAGCCAAGGCTGAGGACACGGCAACGGACAGCAGCGATAACAGCGCCGCCGGATCCCGACTGGAGGAAGAGATCGAGGAGCAGCGCGCCGATGCCGCCGCAGCCGTCTTCGCCGAAGAGCCGCCGCACGCCGACGCCACCCGTGAGCCGGAACCGGCGCCGCGACAGAAACCGGTATCGAACTCCGGCGCGCTTGCCGCCGGTATCCTCGGTGGCCTCGTGACCCTGCTCGGCTTCGGTGGCCTGCAATATGCCGGCATCGTCCCCGGACTTGGCCCTGACCGTGGCGTCGAGCAGAACATCTCCGGCGAGCTGCAGGCACTGCGCGACCAGATCGCAGCACTCCCCACGCCTGCCGCCGTCATCGACGACACAGCGCTCGAAGGCCGTATCGCCGCCCTCGAGCAATCAGCCGCCCAACCGGGCGCAAACGGCGCACCGAGTGCTGAGGTCGAAACGCTGAAGGCGCAAATCGACAACCTCACCAAGGAGCTTGCAGGCCTGAAGACGACGCTTGCCGATGCGCAACAGACGGCAACCGCCGAGAAGGCGGAGCTTACGAGCCGCATCGAATCTGCCGAGCAGAAGCTCAATGAACCGGCCAACGACATTCAAATGGCCAAGGCCGTCGCGGTCACGGCGCTGAAGTCGGCAATCGACCGCGGCGGGCCGTTCCTTGCCGAACTCGACGCGTTGCGCAGCATCGCGCCGGACGAACAGGCCGTCACGGCTCTCGCCCAGGATGCCCAGGTCGGCGTGCCGACCCGCACCGATCTGCGCCGCGAATTCCCGAAAACCGCCGACGCCATGCTCGACGCCGTCAACCAGCCCGATCCGAACGAGGGTATCTTCGACCGGCTGGTGTCGAGCGCCATGTCCGGCATTCGCGTGCGACCCGTCGGTAGCGTCGAGGGTGAGACACCGGAAGCCGTCATCGCCCGCATCGAGGACAAGCTGAACAATGGCGACCTGAAGGGCGCCGCGCTGGAGTGGGACGGGCTGCCGGATGCCGCCAAACCGGTGGGCGACGCCTTCAAGGCCAGGCTCGACCAGCGTTTGCGTGTCGAAGCCGCGATCGATGCCGCCGTCGCTGCGACGATGGCAAAGCCAGGCACAGCGGGCTGAGGGGACCAGATATGATCCGCATTCTGATTTTCATCCTGATCGTGCTTGGTCTCGGCCTCGGTTTCGCGTGGCTCGCGGACCGACCGGGTGAGCTTTCGCTGATCTGGCAGGGCCAGCTCGTCGAGATGAGCCTGATGCGTGCCGCATCGCTGCTGATCTCGTTGATTGCAGCCGTGCTGATCGCCGTGTGGCTGGTGCGCACCATCTGGCTGTCGCCCCATACCGTCACCCGCTATTTCCGCGCCCGCAAGCGCGACCGCGGCTACCAGGCGCTATCGACCGGCCTGATCGCTGCCGGCGCCGGCGACGCCAACCTCGCCCGCAAGATGACCGCCCGCACCCGCGGATTGATCAGCGCCGACCAGGAGCCTCTGATCCACCTGCTCGAAGCGCAGACCGCGCTGATCGAAGGCAAGTACGACGACGCGCGCCGCAAGTTCGAGCTGATGGCCGACGATCCGGAGACCCGCGAGCTCGGCCTTCGCGGCCTCTATCTCGAAGCCAAACGTCTCGGCGCCCACGAGGCCGCCCGGCAATATGCCGAGCGTGCCGCCGAGAAAGCACCGCACCTGCCCTGGGCAGCACTCGCGACGCTCGACAGCCAGAGCCAGGCCGGCCAATGGGACGATGCGCTCCGTCTTCTCGACCAGAGCCGCGCCGCCCATGTGGTCGAGCGCAAGGAGGCCGACCGCAAGAAGGCCGTGCTCTTGACCGCCCGGGCGATCACGAAACTCGACGGCGACGCGAAGGCGGCCCGCGACGATGCGCTCGCTGCGCTGAAGCTCGACGAACATTTGGTGCCGGCGGCGATGACGGCCGCCAAGGCACTGTTTCGCGAGGACAACCTGCGCAAGGGCGCCTCGATTCTTGAGAAGAACTGGAAGCAGGAGCCGCATCCGGACGTGGCGAGGCTCTACGTACGCGCCCGTGGCGGCGACACCGCCGTCGACCGGTTGAAGCGGGCGCGCAAGCTCGAAGCCTTGAAGCCCAACAATGCCGTGGCGATGGCAGCCGTCGCGGAAGCGGCGCTCGAGGCGCGCGAACTGCTTCTGGCCCGCACCAAGGCGGAAGCGGCCGCCAGGCTCGATCCGACCGAGAGCATCTTCCTGCTGCTCGCCGATATCGAAGAGGCCGATACCGGTGACGAAGGCCGCATCCGCCACTGGATGGCGCAGGCCCTGCGCAGCCCGCGCGACCCGGCCTGGACTGCTGACGGCGTGACCTCGCCGACCTGGCTGCCGGTCTCGCCGGTCAGCGGACGGCTCGATGCCTTCGAATGGCTGGCGCCACCACATACGCTTTCGACCACTGTCGACCACGACCAGTCGAATGCCGACGAGGCGATCCGCAGTCTGCCGCCGGTGGCGGTGGAGCCGCATGCGCACGAACCGACCCCCGTTGCCCGCCGCAGCGAAGCGCCCGTGATCCTCGAGGCCGAGCGTGAGGAGCCGCAACCGCAGCCGATCAAGGTAACGGAACGCAAGCCGTCCGAACCGGTCGCCGACAAGACACCGGTCAAGAAAACGGAGAAGGAAGAGGTTACCAACGGCGAGCACAGGCCTGATCCCTTCTTCGGCCGTCCGCCGGATGATCCCGGCGTGCGCGATCCGGCCACCGGCGAGAAGGTGCCGGAAAAGGCTAGTTTCCGATTGTTCTGAATTCTCAAGGGGCTGTGGCAAAATACATGTTTGAACGCTTACGGACGTTTCTCGACGGCCTGACCGGCCCGGCGACGCGGATAGAGCACGGCGATCCGCGCGTGGCCGTCATCGCCCTCTGTTTCCAGGTGATGGAGGCCGACGGCCGGATTCTTGCGTCGGAACGGCGCAAGATGCGCTCGGTCGTCAAGCAGCACTACAAGCTCGATGACGCCTCCCTTGCCGCGTTGATCGAAGCGGGCGAGACTGCGGAAAGCGAAGCGATCGACTTCTACCAATTCACCGCAGAGCTCAAGCGCCACCTCTCGGAGGAGCAGCGCATCGAACTGGTCGGCATGCTCTGGGATGTCGTCTACGCCGACGGCGAGCGCAGTGAGATGGAAGACCATGTGATCTGGCGCATCGCCGATCTGCTGGGCGTCTCCGGTCGCGACCGGGTGCTGCAGCGACAGGAGGCTGCGGCGAGAAGCGACACCATCGAGGACGCCAAGCCGCAACAGGAAAACTGAAATGCCGATGCCGGACACAAGCGCGCGAAAACCAGTCCTGATCATCCTGCATCAGGAGCGGTCGAGTGCCGGCCGTGTCGGCCAGATTCTGGAGCAGAAGGGGTTTCGGCTCGACATCCGCCGGCCGGCCCTCGGCGACGACCTGCCGCCGACCCTGGAGCACCATAGCGGCACGATCATCTTCGGTGGCCCGATGAGCGCCAATGACGAGGAAGAGTTCGTTCGCCGCGAGATCGACTGGCTTTCAGTCCCGCTCAAGGAGAACAAGCCCTATCTCGGCATCTGCCTCGGCGCGCAGATGCTGGCGCGTAATCTCGGCGGCTCCGTGGCGCCGCATCACGAGGGCATGACCGAGATCGGCTGGTATCCGTTGGTTCCGACCGAGGCCGGCAAGGCGCTGATGGATTGGCCGGCCATGGTCTACCATTTCCACCGGGAAGGCTTCGACCTACCCGCCGGTGCCGAGCTCTTGGCAACCGGCGACACCTACCCCAACCAGGCCTTCCGCTATGGCGACAATGCCTGGGGCATTCAGTTCCACGGCGAGCTCACCCGCGCCATGATGCACCGCTGGGTCGTGCACGGCGCCCACCGCTTCGAGATGCCCGGCGCCCAGGTGGGCAAGGCCCATCTCGACGGCCGCATGCAGCACGACGGACCGCTGCGCACCTGGATGGAAAACTTCCTGGAACTGATCTTCCTGCGCGACGAGCGACCGAAGGCATTTCCGGGAAAACCGTGAAGCGGCTTTCCCTCGGAATGCTTCAGGAGAAATGGCCTGGCGCGCCTCCGTTACTTGTGGTGGTCAGGCACGTCGAGCGTGTCGATCCTGCGCAGTTGCGGGAAGCCGAGCGCCCAAAGGCCTGACACGAGCAGCGTCCCCATGCCGCCAAAGGCAACAGCAAAGACCGCGCCGAAACCCGACGCCATCATGCCGGCGCGGAATTCGCCGAGCTCGTTCGACGCGCCGATGAAGACCATGTTGACCGCATTGACCCGGCCGCGCAGTTCGTCCGGCGTCCAGAGCGTGATCAGGATTTCGCGCACATAGACGGAGATCATGTCGGCGGCGCCCATGACGACGAGCGCGGCAATCGAGATCCACGGCGTCGCCGAAAGACCGAAGATAACCGTGCCGAGCCCGAAGAGCGCGACGCCGGTGAACATGTAGAAGCCTGCCCTGTGCCGGATCGGGTGTGCCGCCAGCCAGACGGCCATGCTGACGGCACCGATGCCCGGAGCCGCGCGCAGGAGGCCGAGCCCCCAGGGGCCGAGATCGAGAATGTCGCGGGCAAAGACCGGCATCAGTGCAACCGCACCGCCGAGCAGCACGGCGAAGAGATCGAGCGATATCGCGCCCAGAACCACCTTCTCGGCCTTGATGTAGCGGAAGCCGGCGGTGATCGTGTCCCAGCTCTGGCCAGAGGCCTGCGTGCGCGTCGCCGGCTTCGGGATGGCAAAGACCATCAGTGCGGAGGCAAGGAAGAAGCAGACGCCGACGGCGTAGGGCACGACGGCGCCGAGCGCATAGATCAGGCCGCCCGCGACCGGGCCGACGATCACCGCTGTCTGCCAGGACGTGGAATTCCAGGCGATCGCATTGGGCAGATCTTCGGGTGGTACGAGATTGGGCGCCAGCGATTGCGACGCCGGCGCGAGAAAGGCGCGCTCGATGCCGAAGACGACCAGGATCGCGTAGACCGGCCAGGGTGAAAACAATCCCGATACGGTCAGCAGCAACAGCGCTGTGGCGCAGAGTGTGCTGACGACCATGCAGATGCCCATGATCATGCGCCGGTTGTAGCGGTCCGCTGCTGCGCCGGTGACGAGGATCAGCACGAGGGACGGCAGAAACTGGAAGAGACCGATCAGGCCGAGATCGAAGGGATCACGCGTCAGATCGTAGATCTGCCAGCCGACAGCCACCGAAATGATCTGGATCGCGAAGTAAGCCAGGAAGCGCGAGAAGAAGTAGCGGCGATAACCGACATGCCGAAAGGCGGCAAAACGATGCGAGGCATGAACGGCGGACATGCGGAAGAGACTCCTACTCAGGGTCGGATATCACGCGTTCTCACGTTAAACATGATCGCGCCCGTTAATCCGGCGTACTTGCTCGTTTAGGTCTCAATGTCTACATGTCTGTCAATAACGAATTGGAGACCGGCATGCTTGCTGTCATCGGCACCTTGAACTTCATCATCAACATCGCGTGGTTTCTGGTCATCGCGTCGGCCATCTTTTCCTGGCTCTATGCGTTCAACGTCATCAACGTGAACAACCAGGCGATCAACATGATCGGCCGCTCGCTCTACCAGCTGACGGAGCCGCTCTATCGCCCGATCCGTCGCGTGCTGCCCGACATGGGCGGCGTGGACCTGTCGCCCCTGGTCGTGCTGGTGATCCTCTATTTCATCCAGCTCTTCCTGAATACGACGATCGCACAGGCGCTGCTTGGCTGACGATGGCCAATCCGGCCTTCAGCGCGCATGGCGATCACATTCGCCTGACGGTGCGCCTGACGCCAAACGGCGGCCGCGACGCCATTGATGGCCTGGAAGCGGCTGCCGACGGAGAAGAACATCTGAAAGTGCGTGTCAGCGCAGTTCCGGAGAAAGGCAAGGCCAACCAGGCGCTGGTTGCCTTTCTCGCGAAGAAGCTCGGGCTTGCCAAGAGCAGGCTCTCCCTCATCTCAGGCGATACGCAGCGTAAAAAAATCCTCCGGATCGATGGCGATCCGGAGGACTTGATGAGGCGTCTTGCCGAGCTGATCGGCAGGTAAAGCTTACTTAGCGCCCTTGGCGCGCTCGACGGCTTCCTTGATCAGCTGACGGGCGACGGATGCGTCTTTCCAGCCGAAAATCTTCACCCACTTGCCGGGCTCCAGATCCTTGTAGTGCTCGAAGAAGTGCTCAATCTGCTTGAGCGTGATTTCCGGCAGGTCGGTGTATTCATGCACCTTGTCGTAGCGCTGGGTCAGATGACCCGACGGAACGGCGATGATCTTTTCATCCTGGCCGGAGTTGTCTTCCATCATCATCACGCCGATCGGGCGGACGTTGATGACGCAACCCGGAACCAGCGGACGGGTGTTGCAGATCAGAACGTCGATCGGGTCGCCGTCATCCGAGAGCGTGTGCGGGACGAAGCCGTAGTTGCCCGGATAGGTCATCGGCGTGTAGAGGAAGCGGTCGACAACCAGCGTGCCGGCTTCCTTGTCCATCTCGTACTTGATCGGATGGCCGCCGACGGGAACTTCAACGATGACGTTGACATCTTCTGGTGGATTCTTTCCGATGGAAATCGCGTCGATGCGCATGGACTACTCCAGGGTCAGTTGGGAAGTTTGCCCGTCGGATAAAGGGAAACATGCCGCGATGCAACATAACTTTCGTCCGTAGCGCAGATTCAAGCGGTCGTTTCGCGCCGTCGAAGCAACCTCCACAGGCCCCAGTTCTCGTTCGATGGAGTTCACGATGATCGGAAAGGTTGCAGGCCTGGCGCTGCTTTTGCTGTCTGCAGGGCCTGTCTTGGCCAATGAGAGCGTCTACACCGACATCGGCCGCGACAAGTGCAAGACGATAGCGGAAGAGGAAGGGATGTACGCTCTGATGACCTGTGCCGGTCATGCGGACTATCCTGTTCGGTTCAAGGAAGCCGACATTCGCCAGAGCGTCTCGTTCGGTCACCTGAACCAACGCTACAGCGACGACGCATTCGAGAGCTTCATTCCGTTCAACCACGCCGGCACGACCGTGGAGTGGCGGGTAGCAAAGGATGGCAAGGCCGTCGCGACAATCCTGCGCTGGTTCATCGAGAACACAGACGCGTCGGGCGCTTCCGTCCCGGAACTCCAGGGGCAGGTCCTTGTCGTCTCCAAGGTCGCGCAGAAGGATGACGGCAAGGGCTGCGTCGCCGGTTATGTCGATGCGCTAACCAATCCCGATCCGAACACGCTTGCCCGCAAGGTCGCCGACGAGGTGGCGCCGACCTTCCGCTGCGGCGTCGACAATCCTGCCTACCATGGCACGCGCGGTGACAAGGCAGCCGATCCCAACAATGAGCTTCCGGAATAGGCCTGCGATTTCAATGATGTTGCCGCAAGGGGGCGGCGATCAGTTCCAGGCGAAGCCGACCTTCTTCAGGTGCTTGTCGCCGAAATCTTCCATGCCTTCGGCGATATCGCTGCCGCCGGCACCCTGGAAAAACTGGTAGGCGTGCTCGCTGTCTTCGAGGCACCAGACGACGAGGCCACGGCAGCCGAGCGACCTCAGCAGGCTCTTGGCCTCGCCGAAGAGGACGCGCCCGAGACCGATGCCCTGATACTCTGGCCGGAGATAGATCTCGTAGATCTCGCCCTCCTGCGGCAGGGCCTTGGCGCGGCTGAGGCCGAGCGTTGCATAGCCTGCAATGGTCCCGGCCACATCGACCACGAGCAGCGTCGCAGGACCGCGGGTCGCCTTGCGCCACCATGTCTCGTCACGACGATTGACCATCTGCACCAGGGGACGATGGGGGATGAGACCGCCATAGGCCTGCAGCCACGAAACGCGGTGCACATCGGCAATTGCCGACGCTTCCTGCGGCTCTCCGGGCCGAATCTCTATCGAAACAGTCTTCATGACTCGCGACTCTAAACGCACACAGGACGAACAGGAATCCCGCCCGGTTGCCGGCCAGCGTTAACCCACAGGCAACTTTAACGGCACCCTGTGGAAGGTTAACGCCTTTTTAACTTTATCCGCAAGTCGCCCATCCGTGGCACACACAGCAAAAAACCCCGGATCGCTCCGGGGTTTTTTAAGGCTTGGTAATTTCAGGATGCTCAGGCCGCGCCGGCGGTGCGGGCCTTTTCGAAGCGCTTGCGCTCGTTCGGGTCCAGGTGCAGCTTGCGCAGACGGATCGACTTCGGCGTGACTTCGACCAGTTCGTCGTCCTGAATCCAGGACAGCGCCCGCTCGAGCGTCATACGGATCGGCGGCGTCAGCTTGACGGCTTCGTCCTTGCCCGATGCGCGCATGTTGGTGAGCTTCTTGCCCTTCAACACGTTGACTTCGAGGTCGTTGTCGCGGGTGTGGATGCCGATGATCATACCGGCATAAACCTTCTCGCCGGCGTCGATGATCATCGGGCCGCGGTCTTCCAGGTTGAACATGGCATAGGCGACGGATTCGCCGGCATCGTTGGAGAGCAGCACGCCGTTGACGCGGCCGCCGATCTCGCCCTTGTACGGCTGGTAGGCATGGAACAGACGGTTCATGACCGCAGTGCCGCGCGTATCCGTCAAGAGTTCCGACTGGTAGCCGATCAGGCCGCGGGTCGGAGCGAAGAACACCAGGCGGACGCGATTGCCGCCGGACGGACGCAGCTCGACCATTTCGGCCTTGCGCTCGGACATCTTCTGAACGACGACGCCGGAATGCTCCTCGTCGACGTCGATGACCACTTCTTCGATCGGCTCGAGCAGCTGACCGTTGTCATCCTTGTGCATGACCACGCGCGGACGCGACACGGCCAGTTCGAAGCCTTCGCGGCGCATGGTTTCGATCAGAACCGCGAGCTGCAATTCGCCGCGACCGGACACGAAGAACGAATCCTTCTCGGAGGATTCCTCGATCTTGAGCGCGACGTTGCCTTCAGCTTCCTTGAACAGACGGTCGCGGATGACACGACTCGTGACCTTGTCGCCTTCGGTGCCGGCAAGCGGGCTGTCGTTGACGATGAACGACATGGTGACGGTCGGCGGGTCGATCGGCTGTGCCGTCAGTGCTTCGGTGACCGACGGGTCGCAGAAGGTGTCGGCGACGGTGCCCTTGGTCAGGCCGGCGATCGCAACGATGTCACCTGCCTGCGCTTCTTCGATCGGCTGACGCTCGATGCCGCGGAAGGCGAGGATCTTCGAGATACGGCCGGTTTCGAGCAGCTTGCCGTCCTGGCCGAGGACCTTGACCGCCTGGTTCGGCTTGACCGAGCCCGAGTGAACGCGACCGGTGATGATGCGGCCGAGGAAGGGGTTGGCTTCAAGGATCGTGCCGATCATGCGGAACGGGCCTTCGGCAACCGTCGGCTCCGGCACATGCTTGAGCACGAGGTCGAGAAGCGGGGCCATGCCCTGGTCCTTCGGACCTTCCGGCGCAACGTTCATCCAGCCATCGCGGCCCGAACCGTAGAGGATCGGGAAGTCGAGCTGCTCGTCGGAGGCATCGAGGTTGGCGAAGAGGTCGAAAACTTCGTTGATGACTTCCTCGTGGCGGCCATCCGGGCGGTCGATCTTGTTGATCGCGACGATCGGCTTCAGGCCGACCTTCAGCGCCTTGCCGACAACGAACTTCGTCTGCGGCATCGGGCCTTCGGAAGCATCGACGAGAACGATAGCGCCGTCCACCATCGACAGGATGCGCTCGACTTCGCCGCCGAAGTCGGCGTGGCCGGGGGTGTCGACGATGTTGATGCGCGTTCCCTTCCATTCGACCGACGTCGCCTTGGCAAGAATGGTGATGCCGCGTTCTTTTTCGATGTCGTTGGAGTCCATGACGCGTTCGGCAACGCGCTGGTTTTCGCGGAACGAGCCCGACTGCTTCAGGAGCTCGTCAACAAGGGTCGTTTTCCCATGGTCAACGTGCGCGATAATCGCGATGTTACGAATGCTCATTTTTCGTCTCGGAGGTTCAGGGCAAGCCCCGATGGGCCACGCCGCTTTTTCAATGGTCGCGCTCATACAGGTTTTTTTGCGATTGCGAAAGGGGGCGCGCGCATGAGCGTCGCGGTCAAATGCCGGTAGGCCATGGGTTTGCACCCGCCAGGGGTCTGGAAATCAGGGTTTGGAAAGCTGCCGGCTGTTACCAGATTCGTCATGCAATCGCAGCCGGATCGAGCGTCACGCGCCAGAGTTCCTGGTCCTGTCGGTCCATCAGACGCACGGTCATCTGCTGTGTCTGGCCGTTGATATCGACGATGCCGAAGAACTGCAGGCCGGCCGATGGCGGCAGGTTGCTGTCGATGCCGCCACCCGACGCCTTGATGAAACGAACCTCGGGGCCGAAGGTCATGTCGAGCTCCTTCGGCCCGTAGGTACCGGAGTGAAGCGGCCCCGACACGAACTCCCAGAAAGGCGAGAAATCCTTGAAGGCGGCACGCGCGGGGTCGTAGCGGTGCGCGGCAGTATAATGCACGTCCGCCGTCAGCCAGACGAGATTGTCGATGGCATTGTCGCGGATGAAGCGTAGGAGATCGGCAAACTCCAGCTCACGACCGGCAGGCGCGCCATTGTCGCCGTTGGCGATCGCATCCGAGCCGCGCCTGTTGGCGTAATCGTCCCAGACGACGAGACCGATCGGCATGTCGCAGGCGATCACCTTCCAGACCGCGCGCGAGGCTGCAAGTTCGCGCTTCAGCCAATCCGCCTGCCGCCAGCCGAACAGCGCGCCGCCACCGTCCTCGCTTTGGTTGGCGCCGCGATAGGAGCGCAGATCGACGAAGAACACATCGAGCAGCGGGCCGTAGCCGACCTTGCGGAAGATGCGGCCGGGTTGTGTCGCCGGCGTGCGGATCGGCGTCATTTCATGGAAAGCCCGGGCGGCCCGCTCCGCGTAGACGGCAACGTCCTTTTCCGGGTATCGCGCGTCGTCGCGAAGATCGGTCGAGGCCGACCAGTTGTTCAGGACCTCATGATCGTCCCACTGGTAGAAGGTGGGGCAGACGGCATTCAGCTGCCGGACATGATCGTCGAGCAGATTGTATTTCCATTGCCCGCGATATTCTTCCAGTGTGCGCGCCACGTCGCGCTTCTCGTGGGTCACCACCCGGTTCTTCCAGACGCCCCCGTCGCGCAATGCGATTTCATCCGGGATCGGGTTGTCGGCATAGATTGTATCGCCGGAATGAATGAAGAAGTCCGGCTCGTGCAGCCGCATCGTCGAATAGGTCTTCATGCCGACATCGTCGATGCCCCAGCCCTGGCCGGCGGTGTCGCCGGACCAGACGAAACGGACCGAGCGCTTGCGCAAGGGGGCCGTGGGAAACCGGCCGACCACCGGCTCGGAGACGCGGTTGACATCGTAGAGATCGGTGGCGGTGAAGCGGTAGAAGATGTCCTGATCCGGCAGCAGCCCATCGAGCGAGCACTTGACCGCACAATCGGTTTGCGGCGTCGCCGTGAGATCGGCAAGACGAAAGGAATTGGAGAAGCTCTCCGTGGTCGAATACTCGACCGAAACCTTCGACGGCCGATCCACCCGCGTCCAGATCATCCCGGAAGAGGTATCGACATCGCCCGATTGTACGCCGTGAATGAATTCTGGCCGGCCGTAGCCGCGCGCATAGAAGGGGGTCGCAAGGCCCGATGAGGCCACGAAGCCCGCGGCACCGGCGGAAAAGAGGAAAGAACGCCTTGAAAGCGTCTTGAGAATATCGGCCAAACAGACCTCCGATTCGGCAGCGCGACCGCGCGAGCCGGACCTTTGGTCACCCCGATGTCAGCGACGTAACAGGGGCATGAAACTATTTGAACGGTTTGGCGACAGTTCGGTGAAGGTCGGCGCCGGCCGCGGCGACAATGGCACGATGGCAATCGCCACCAATGCTGCTATCAAGGTGACCGTCGTTGACCTCGGTGAACCTAGGCAACGACCCCGCCCCGGACGCCGATGGCGGCCCCTATTCGACAGGTGATCATCGTGCCCCACGCCGCCAACGTCTCCGTCCGCGACCGCCTGGAACAGATCCTGAGCTGGCTCAACGATCGCCGGCACGAGGAAAAGGCTTTCGTCCGCCTCTATGAAGAGAGCGCGCACCGCGAGGCCGACGCAGCCGACCGTCGCCGGCAGGCGGGGGACAGCCTTGGGCCGCTCGACGGCAAGATCGTTTCGATCAAGGACCTGCTGGATGTCGCCGGCGAACCGACGCTTGCCGGCTCCATCATTCGCCGCGGCGCGCCGCCGGCCCAAGAAGACGCGCTCGTTGTCCAGCGGCTGCGTGCTGCCGGCGCCGTGATCATCGGCAAAACGCATATGACAGAGTTCGCCTTCACGGCGGTCGGCCTCAATCCGCACTACCCCGTGCCCGGCAACGCCGCCGACGAAAGCCTGATCCCCGGTGGCTCGTCCTCTGGCGCCGGTGTCTCGGCGGCCGAAGGCACCTGCGACATCGCCATCGGCTCCGACACCGGCGGCTCCATCCGCATCCCTGCGGCGCTGAACGGCATCGTCGGCTTTAAGCCGACGGCGAACCGCATCCCGCTCGATGGCGCCTTTCCGCTCTCGCCGGTTCTGGATTCGCTCGGACCGCTCGCCCGGACCGTTGCCGACTGCGTTGCAGCTGACGCCGTGATGGCCGGCGAGCAACCAAAACCGCCCGTCGGCCGTTCGATCGCAGGCCTACGGATCGGCATCCCCCGCGGCAGGTTGTTTGAAGACCTCTCCCCCGAAGTCGCCGATGCCTTCGCGGCAAGCCTCGACCGGTTGGAGAAAGCGGGGGCTGAGATCTTCGACTGTACCATCGACGACTTGATCGAAAAACTCGGCGAAGCGACACGCATCGGCTCGATTGCGGGCCTGGAGGCAAGCCGCGTCCACGCGGACTGGCTGGGCGACGAGACCGCCCCCGTCGACGACAGGGTCAAGGTCTCGCTTCGCCGCCGGATCTTGGTGGCCGACGCAGCGATCTCGGCCCTACTGCAAACCCGGCATGCGCTCACCCTCGCCATGGACGAGCGGCTTTCGCCCTATGACCTCATCGCACTGCCGACGACGCCGATTGCCGCCGTGTCGATTGCCAGCGTCGACAACGACGCCAAAGAATACGACCGCGTGGAAAGTCTGCTGCTGCGCAACTGCCAGGTCGCCAACCAGTTCGATCTGACCGCCATCACCCTGCCGATGCCGGGCCTCGCGCGTCCGGCTGGACTGATGCTGGTGGGGAGAAACGGAACCGATGCGACCGTCCTATCCGTCGCTCTTTCGGCCGAAGCGTTGCTGCAGGAAAACTGAGCAGCAGCCGGTGGTCATGCCACCGCCCGTCGGCCTGTAAGCAGGCCGGGGCGGCAGTCGTTACGGACAAGGGTGCCGGAGCGACGATCGTGCCGTCCAATCAGGATCCGCGAAGCCCTGTCCTCTGCCGCCGCGCGCCCGCCTACGGGCGCATAGCGTCAACGCTTCAGGGCGCGAAGGATCAGCCATACGGGCACATCGATGACCAGCAAAATCACTGCCCAATGCCAGATCGAAATTGTCATCATGCGCCTCGCCCCTTGTGCTGGCGACGCGCATCCCGAACTCTCTCGGAAAGGTCGATGTCGCCGGCTAGAACCGGGCGAAGACAGGATGTTTCCTCGCCGATTCGCAACCGATGGTGGATCAGCCCGGAGGGGTAGCCCGCCGGGGAGACGCGCCCTGCTTCAATGCATCGTTTCGCCGGAGATCTCGTCGCTCAGGATGCGGAAGGCATCTTCAAGGGCAGCGACCAGCACGTCGGTCAGTTCGTCGCCGTCATTGTTCGCGAGATAGCAGGCAACCATCGAATCGGATGGATCGCGGTAATGCTCGATATCGTTTGACATATCATTGTCCTTTATTCGCCGTGTCACATCCCGGCCATTGAGGTGACGATAGGCGAAGGGACTTGCGTAAAGCTGGATGCATGATGTCCGGCAAAGGGCATTCTGCACGCAACGTCGCGTTACTCTCCCTGCGTTCCCTAACGACGTCGGCCGACAAAGGATAGAGGATAGCGACCTATTTCGCTCGCGCCGGGCGGCCGAGCACGCTAGAGCATGTCGCGAACGAACGGCGCGGGAATGAGCATGTCGAAGAAAACCAAGAGCGACGAAACCGCGGACGTGCAGCGCCTGAAGCTCGATTTCCCTGATATCTACGCGGATCTCATCGCCGGGCGCATCCCGTCGCTGCGCAAGGCGCTTATCGTGGCAGGGCTCAAGGACGAGCGCACGCGCCTCGACAAGCTCAAGAATTCCTGGACCAAGGCAAGCCCGGCCGAGCGTGAAACGTTCCTCAATTGGCTGAGCAGCAACGGCGCCGCTGACGGGCTTGCTCCGCGCGCTCAAATCGATCCACCGCTTGCAGCGCCCCCGGCGATTGCCAGCGGTCGCTACCTGCTTCCCGAAACGATCGCCGAAATCCGCACGATCATGAACCGCCGCCGGATGCGGGCGAACGACATCATGGCCGAGATGGGATTTGCCGGCGACGACCTGTCCCTCACCCGCGCCCTGTCGAAGGGCGCGAGCCTGCGGCTCTCGGTGATTGCCGCGCTGGAAACCTGGCTGCGCAACAACGCGGCGGAATAAAACCCACCAGTCAATCGTCCGCTGTCGACGCCCCATTTCTCCGCCGCTGCAACCCGCATTGCCGGCGCCGCGACCGTTGCGCGCGTTCAGCAGAAGAGAATTGCAACTTAAACCTGAGCAGATCCTTGAAAGCACGAAAGCGGTGCTTTATGTAATTGAGCATGGCTCAGAGCAACCACACGTCGATCTTGCGCTACGATCTCGCGCCAGACGAGGAGGCCAGACACGCGCTGGAGGAAACCTTCGTTGCCTACGCCAACATGCTGGCAATGCTCGAAGAACTCACGGGTGAAAAGGCGGGCGCCAATCTCGTAACGCTGCACGAGCTTGCCTACGAAACAGTCCGGGAGCGAACCGGGCTTCCGGCGCGGATGGTCACGCTGGGGTTGCGCGACTTCGCGGCGAACCGGGGACAGCCGGCCAGCACCGAAAGGCTGCCGCTGGACGACAAGCTTTTTGCAATCAAGGGACCGTCGGATCTGACCGTCGCCACCGTGCGCGGTCGCGTCGCGATCCCATACGATGTCGCCGGCTATTCGTCCGGCACCTTGAATATCTTCGCCGCCCAGCTCGTTGCACAAAACGGCGGCTATCAGATCCACATCGGCGTCACCACGCATTCCGACCGAACGGAGAAGAAAATGATGACGAATGAAGGCATCCTATCTCGCATGGGCCGCTTGATTGCCGGTCTCGCCAATGCCGCCGTCGACAAGGCTGAAGGCAGCAACAAGATCGTAATCGTCGAACAGGCGCTCCGCGAAATCGACGCGGCCGCGGAAGAGGCCCGGGTCGATATCGGCCAGGCCCGCGCCGAGGAGTATCGCATCCTCAGCCGCCGCGATGAAATCGGCGCCGATCTCGAGAAACTGGACGAAAAAATCCGGACTGCGATCTCCGCTGCCCGGGAAGACCTCGCCAAAGCCGGCGTCGCGCGCCAGATCGATCTGGAATCGCAACTCGCCGCCCTGGACAAGGCGCTCGCCGGCGCCCGCACCGATCTCGAAGAGGGCCAGCAGGCCCTGCAGGCGGTGCTTGCCACCCGCCGCGAGGCCGAGGCGCGGCTTGCCGATCTCAAGCGCAGCATCGCCCAGTTCCCCGAGAGCAAAGCTTCGGGTCTGGCAAAGGCCAGCCCGGCGGACGGTGCTGCCCGCGCCGCCGCCGCCGTCTCCCGCGCCACCGGCGTTCCGGGCGGAGATCATGGCGGCAGCGCCGAACTGGACGAACTGGACCGCCTGCATCGAGACAGGGCAATCGAGGCAAGGCTGGCCGCGCTCAAGGCAAAGCAGCACTAACGCCCATGCTGTCTTTCCTCGCCCCGGAATCTCTGCCATTCGCGATTGCGGCGGTGATGCTGGCCGCCTTTACCGGCATCGAGATCCTCTGCCTGCTGCTCGGCTTTTCGCTGGGCGAGGCGATCGACAAGGCCTGGCTGGACGACCACAACGCGCTGGGCGGGCTGATGTCCTGGTTCAATGTCGGCGGCGTGCCGCTGCTTGTCCTCTTGATGCTCTTCCTCGGCCTCTTCGCCATGACCGGGTTTGTCATCCAGGCGGTGGCCGGGGCCCTGTGGGCGCCGCTGCCGGCGCTTGTCGCGGCCCTGCCGGCGCTCGCTCTCTCGCTACCCGCGGTTCGCGTGTCGAGCCGTTGGGTGGCAAGGATCGTCCCACGTGACGAAAGCTATGTGGTCGATCTCGGCGATTTCGTCGGCCGCAGCGGCGAAGTCACCGTCGGTCCGCTGGACCAGGGCCTGCCGGGACGCATCCGCCTCAAGGACCGCCACGGCAACTGGCATGTGCTGCGCGCACGCGCCGCCCGCAACGAGCAACCGATCGCCATCGGCGCACAGGTGCTCGTCGTGGATCGCGTGTCCAACATTTTCATTGCGATATCCGCGCCGTCAGACCTGCTGACGCCGCCCAATCCTTAATACTCCCACTCCTTAAGTCTCACGGAGCAACCATGTTATACGAACTCTTGGTGCCGGCCGGTATCGGCATCGTCCTGATCCTCGGCATCGGCTTTGTTCTTGCATCGCTCTATACCCGCTCGAGCCGCGACGAAGCCTATGTGCGCACCGGCCTCGGCGGCCAGAAGGTGGTCCTCGACGGAGGCTCCATCGTGCTGCCGATCTTCCACTCGATCGCGCGCGTCAACCTGAAGACGCTTCGCCTCGAAGTCCGCCGCGGCGAAGGCGACGCGCTGATCACCAAGGACCGCATGCGCGTCGATATCGGCGCGGAATTCTATGTGCGCGTGAAGCCCGACGCTTCCTCGATCGCGCTTGCGGCACAGACGCTCGGTGACCGCACCAACGATGCCGAACAGCTGCGCGTGCTGATCGAGGCCAAGTTCGTCGACGGTCTGCGCTCGGTCGCCGCCACCATGAGCCTCGACGCGCTGCAGGAACAGCGCATGGATTTCGTCAAGGCGGTGCAGGAAGCGGTCGGCGCCGACCTGCAGTCGAACGGTCTCGAACTCGAATCCGTTTCGCTGACCCGTCTCGACCAGACGGATATCAAGCACTTCAACGCCAACAACTTCTTCGACGCGCATGGTCTTGCGGCGCTGACCCGCATTACCGAGGGCCGCAAGAAGGAGCGCAACGAGATCGTGCGCGATACCGAAGTCGCGATCGCCCAGAAGGATCTGGAAGCCCGCCAGCAATCGCTGACGATCGAGCGCACCAAGCGCGAGGCGGAGCTGAACCAGGAACGCGACATCGCCAACAAGTCGGCCGCCACCCGCGCCGAAACCGCGCAGCAGGAACAGGCGGCCAAGCGCGCCGAGGAAGAAGCTCGCATCGCCGCCGAGCAGGCGATCGCCGAACGCGAGGCGCTTGCCAAGCAGGCGCGTGAAAGCGCCAACATCGACGCCACCCGCGCCGTGCAGCAGCGCGACACGGAAGCCCGCCGCGACCTGCAGATCGTTTCGCAGGAAAGCGCCATCGCGGTTGCCAACAAGAGCCGGGAAGAGTCCGAGGCGAAGGCCCAGGCTGAAACCGCCCGCGCGCTCGCCATTGCCGCGGAAGAAAAGGTGGAAACCGCAAAGGCCGTGGAAATCGCCGAACGCGAACGCCAGATCGCCGTCATCGACGCCCGCAAGAACGCCGAAACCGAAGCGACCGCCGTGACCGTCGGCGCCGAAGCCGAAAAGCAGGCGGCCCTCGACCAGGCCGATGCGATCAAGACGCTCGCCACCGCCGAGGCCGACGCCGCGATCATCAAGGCGAAGGGCGTGCTCGAAACCGGCAAGGCCGCAGCCGAGAGCGAGGCGCTGCTCAACGAGGCCCGCAACAAGCTGAGCTCCGCCATCATCGAGTTCGAGATCCTGCGCGAACGCATCCGCATCATTCCCGAAGCACTCGCCGAAGCGGTCAAGCCGATCGAGAAGATCTCAGACATCCGCATCTTCGACACCGGCGGCATGCTCGGCCGCAACGGCGGCGGCGACGGTGCTGCAAACGGCATCGGCCTTGGCGACGGGTTGGCGGGCCAGCTCCTGTCCTACCAGGCCAACAAGCCGATCGTCGACCAACTGCTGAAGGAAGCAGGCTTCAACGGCGAAAACGCGATCTCGTCGCTTCTCGGCAACCTGCAGGCGGCACCGCCGCCGGCGGAGAAATCGCCGAAGAAGTAACGCGAAACCGACGGGATCCCTGGCCTCGCGGCCGGGGGTCAGACTATGAGTGCGGGCACCAGGTCAGGCCGGCCCGCGCGTGACCGCAAGCATCCTGCGGCGCTGTCGTCGCGACCCTTAAACCGGCCCTGCGGCCGACGGTCCGCCTTCTTCCCTCCTGCCTCGGCTGCCAGGTCACGGGCCGCTCAACATGCTGGCGCACTAGCGCGCGTGTTCAATGAGCCACGTTCTGCCGTTTCCGCAAGTTGCCGAGAACTGGCCATTTACATCCACAAGTGCTAATATTTTTGGGCCGAAGGTTCCAGAGGAACCCGCCTCGCGGCCGACAATCAGATAAACGCGAATTGCTTGCAGCCAATTGCCGCGCCGTCGGACGACCGCTCCATGAGCGCCGTCGATGCCCGACGACATCAACGTGGAGGAAAAGCCAATGGCCAGCAATCTTGTTTCGTATATCGCGCAGATGCTTACCCCTGACATGATCGCACGCATCGCCTCGGCGCTCGGGCTCGACAGCAGCAAGGTGCAGGGCGCCGTCAGCGCCGCCATTCCCGCGGTGCTGGCGGGACTGACGGGTGTCGCGGCGCAACCGGGCGGGGCGCAGAAGATCGCCGATACCGCCAGTCAACAGGGCGGATCGCTCGACAGTCTCATCGGGATGCTTCAGGGAGGCGATCAGGCGACGCTTAGCCAGAACGGGTCACAGATCATTTCGTCAATCTTCGGGGCGAAGGACGGCAGTGCGCTTGCGAACGCCATCGGCGGGATCTCCGGCATGGACCCGCGGGCGAGCGGTTCGTTGCTGGCGACGCTTGCTCCCCTCGTGCTGGGTGGCCTTGCCCGGCAGAGCGGCGGCGATCTCAGCGCCAATGGCATCGCCGGACTGCTCGCGAGCCAGAAGGACAACATCGCGGCCGCCCTGCCCTCCGGCGCAAGAGAACTGCTTGGCGGAACAGGCTTGCTCGGCGGGCTCGGCGCTTCGGCACAGTCTGCCGCGGCCTCGGCGAGCCAGGTCGCCCGCAGCGCCGCGACAGCGGCTTCGTCCGTCGGTGGAGCCGGTCAGCGCGCAGCCGAGGCGGCGACGCCGTCCGGGTCGCGCAACTGGCTCTACTGGGTGATTGCCGTGCTCGCGCTTGCAGCCGTGCTCTTCTATCTGTTCGGCAGACCGAGCGGAGAGGTCGCGCCACAGGCTGGCACGGCGGGGCAGAGCTTGACGGTCGCCGGGGTCGACATCGGCCGGCAGGTCCAGGACAGCCTGGCGAGCCTGCAGACAACGCTGACCGGTGTCACGGACGCCGCCTCGGCCACGGCCGCCCTGCCGAAACTGGAGGAGATTTCAGCCGGGCTCGACAAAGTCACGGGCGCCACCGGGCAACTGTCTGCCGAACAGAAGGCAGCCCTTTCCGCGCTCGTCGGGCCGATGATGCCAACGCTCAACGGGCTTTTCGACAAGGTGTTGGCGATACCCGGCGCTTCCGACATCGTGAAACCCGCAATCGATGCATTGAAGACCAAGCTCGCCTCACTGGCGACCTGAAGATCCAGCCCAAGCATGAGCTGCCGGCCCTGCATTCCGCACGGACCGTTGGCGATTGTCATCGACGAAACCGGATAGGAAGGAAGACGGCCATGGCCGACAAATCGACATTCACCCCGGAAGAATGGACGCTGCTCCTGGAGAGCGTGATGATGGCCGGCATTGCGGTGACGGCCGCGGAGCCGAGCGGCCTCTGGGGGATGATGAAGGAAGGCATCGCCAACAGCAGCGCACTTCTGCAGGCAAAAGCCGATGCAGCAGCAAGCCCGCTCGTCAAGGCGCTGGTCGCCGACTTCGAAACCTCGGAGGGCCGGACCGCCGCTCGCGATGGGCTGCAGACGAAACTCAAGGGCGCCAAGCCGGAGGACATGAAGGCCAGATGCATTGAAACGCTGAATCAGGCCCGGACACTCGTCGAGACCAAGGCGCAGGGTGATGTCGCAGCCTTCAGCACATGGCTATACCAGATCAGCCAGAAGGTGGCGGAAGCCGCCAAGGAAGGCGGCTTCCTGGGCTTCGGCGGCGTCGCTGTCAGCGATGCGGAGAAGGCCACCTTGTCGGAAATTTCCGCGGCGCTGAAAGTCGCCTAGCGCAGCTGCGTTTCGCCGCGGAAGCACGAACGTGCCGTCAGCCCGGCCGCCGACGCCCTTGCCCGGTTCGCAAGGGCATCGATGGCTATAGTTCGGCAAACCGCAATCGCTGGCGACAACGCCGCGACATCGTTGTCAGATGGGTCACCCTTTGACGCGGCGCACGACCCGCGATCGCCATATCAGGGCGGGCTATCGGAAGCGCCGGATGACCGCTGGCAAGGAGAACGATCGATCGCCCCGCCTCCGACATAACAAGGACGTCCCCGCCCCCATCCTGAAACAGATATCGAGCCTGCTGGCGATTTTGTTTCCTGGACGCCGAAGTCGAGTTGATAGAGACGCGCGTTTAAACAACGAACCCCGGAAGCTTCCGTGAACCGGCCTGAAGTCGGGCTGCTTCGCATATCAAATGGTGGTGAGATAGATTATGGCGGAGAGGGTGGGATTCGAACCCACGGTACGGTTGCCCGTACGCCGCATTTCGAGTGCGGTGCTTTCGACCACTCAGCCACCTCTCCGCTTTGCTGGTCGGCGCTTGTTCGGCGCGGTCGGGTTCATAGCGGCAGATTCGGGTGCTGGCAAGGGCCTTGTTTGAAGAATATGTAACGGCCCTGTTGCTTTCGCCTTGACACACCTGTGCAAATCCTTGTAATCCGCGCAATGAAGTGGTGTGGCCTAGCTCACCGCATCGGGTGTGATTTGCGCCCATTCACCGGTGGATATCCGAAAAGGAGATCCACTCAACTGTCGACTGAGAAAAAGACGGCCTTGTCTTCGGGCAGAGAGCCGGATCGAACATGAAAGGATAAAAAATGTTCGCAGTCATCAAGACCGGCGGTAAGCAGTACCGCGTGGCCGCCAACGACGTCCTCACCATCGAAAAGCTGGAAGGCGTTGCAGGCGACAAGATCGAATTCACCGAGATCCTGATGGTCGGCGTTGGCGCCGATGCAACCATCGGTGCTCCGTTTGTCGAAGGCGCCGTTGTCAGCGCTGAAGTTGTTGAGCAGGGTCGCGCCAAGAAGGTCATCGCCTTCAAGAAGCGTCGCCGCCAGAACTCCAAGCGCTCGCGCGGTCACCGCCAGCACCAGACGACCGTCCGCATCCTGGACATCGCTGCTGCCGGTGGCAAGGCAAAGAAGGCTTCGAAGAAGTCTGAAGCTGCCGCCGAAGCCGCTGCAAACTGAGTTCCTGGATCTAAGGTTTAAAGGAGAACACCAATGGCACACAAAAAAGCTGGCGGTTCGTCGCGTAACGGTCGCGATTCTGAGTCCAAGCGCCTTGGCGTGAAGAAGTTCGGCGGCGAGCAGGTCATCGCCGGCAACATTATTCTGCGCCAGCGCGGCACCAAGTGGCATCCGGGCGCCAATGTCGGCCTCGGTAAGGACCACACGATTTTTGCACTTACGGCCGGCAACGTGAACTTCCGTACGAAGGCCAATGGCCGCGTGTACGTGTCTGTAATGCCGAAAGCCGAAGCAGCGGAATAAGCCGGTAGCGCTCTAAAACAGCCGGCGTCTCATCGACCCGGCTGACGCACCTGATGGTTCCAAGCCAGACTTCAAAGGGGAGATGGGGCAATACCCAACTCCCCTTTTTCGTTTCTGGAGGAAACCATGCAAACCGAGTTGTTGAGGGAAGACCAATCCCGGTCTCCCGAGCAGAGGCTGAGGCCCCAACGGTCAAGGACCGATTGCCCGATATTGTTGTCACCCCGGCTCGTTCTGCGCGCGCCCCATGAAGACGATATCGACGCCCTTGCCCATCTTGCCAACAATGCCAATGTCGCGACCATGGTTTCGCGCATGCCGCACCCGTATACGACGGCTGATGCCGCCGACTTCGTGCGACGCGCGAAAGCCGGCACGATTGGCAAGTGCGTCTACGCGATTACCAAAGCGGACAATGGCGCATTTCTCGGTTGCTGCGGTATCGAACCGCATCCCGACGGCAAGACGGCGGAGCTGGGCTATTGGCTGGGCGAACCCTATTGGAACCAGGGCTATGCCACCGAGGCCGCCCAAGTCCTGACCGACATGGCCTTCCGCACCCGCGACATTGACCAGATCGATGCGCGCTGCCGGGTCATGAACCTTGCGTCGCGCCGGGTCATTCAGAAGTGCGGCTTCCAGTTTCAGGGAAGCGGCATGGTCGGCAGCCTGGCACTCGGCGGCTCGATCGCCGTCGAATGGTACCGGCTCGACCGCAAGACCTGGGTTTCCTTGAGAAGCTGGGGAGGCATGCGATGAACGCGCTCGTTTCCGAACGCCAACGGGTCATCGCCCGCCCTGGTCCCGGCCCCTGCCCGGTCATCGAGACCAAGCGCCTGGTCCTGCGCCCGCACCGGCGCAATGACGCCGAGGCGATCGCCCAGTCGCTCGGCGATTTCCAGGTGGCGCGCATGCTTGCGCGCGTGCCGGCACCCTACGATCAGCAGGACGCGTTCGACTGGCTGACGGCGCGGACCTCGGGGCTGACGCCCGACTGGACGTTCGCCGTCACCACAGGCGACGATGTGCATATCGGCTGCGTCGGCATCGAGCTCCGCCACGGCCAGTGGCATGTCGGCTACTGGCTGAACCGCTTCTACTGGGGCAAGGGCTTTGCTTCCGAGGCGACCTATGCGGCGATCGAGCGCTTCTTCCGCCGGATGCCGGAAACGACGCTGCATTCGGGCGTCTTTGCCGACAACCCGGGCTCGCTGAAGGTGCAGGAAAAGATCGGGTTCCGGATCACCGGCTGCACCCAGGTCTATGCGCTCGCCCGCAACGCCATGGTCGCGCATATCGAAACGCGGCTGACCGCCGCCGATCTGCACCGACCGCACTAAGGAAGTCCCCCGCAAAGCGCGTCTTTGCGGGGGATTTTTTCAGGAGAGCGTGAAGCCGACGGGCAGGTGGTCGGAGCCCTTGGCGTCGTAATCGGTCCAGGCATCGGTCAGGCGTGACGCGAGGCCGGCGCTGAGGAAGCAATAGTCGAGATGCATGCGTCGTTCGGGGTTTTCGGGATGAATCCAGCTATAGCTTTCCGGTGTCAGACGACCGAGATGGGCAAGCGCATCCACCGGATTCTCGATCCGCAGCGAACGGCCGTAGTAGGCATCGCGCGAGCCGACCATGGTGTTGTATTCGGGTGTTTCCGGCTCCATGTTGAAATCACCCATGACGACGAAATCCTCGGGATGCGGCGGTTCGGCAAGACCGAAGTCCGCCGCACCGGTGATCGCGCCGCCTTCGAGCGGATAGCCGAGCAGCCGGTCCTTCAGGTAGCGGATCTGGGCGATGCGTTCGGCCGGGAGCACGTGATCGAGATGCACGGAATAGACCCGGAGCGGACCACCGGGTGTCACGATCAGCGCTTCGGTCGCGCCGCGCTGCAGGTTCATCGGGCTGATCGTACGGGTACGCGGCAGGGGGATCAGCCGCGTCGAAAGGATCGGCCAGCGCGACAGGATCATGTTGCCGAACTGGAAGCGCCGGCTAACGGCGCGGCCATCTTCGATCGCCGAGCCCACGTCGATGTCGCAGGGTGCGTGAAAGGCAGTGAAATGGCCGGGAAACAGTTTGCCGAAGCGGGCGACCAGATCGACATGATCGTTGCGATGGAAGCCGCGCGTCACTTCCTGCAGCGCGATGATGTCGGCGTTGCCGATCGAGGCCGCGATCCTTTCGAGATCGAAGCGACCATCGAGACCGACGCCGTATTGGATGTTGTAGCTGACGAACCGCACGATATTCTTTGACCTCCGAATAAACCGCCTATATCGATGGCGGCAAAATACAGCGCCGCGCGTCCCTCAGGACTCGCAAAGGTCGCTGCAACACTTTCTAAGACCGCCCACCTTCACCGAACAGATGGCAGACCAATGAAATTTCTCGACGAAACGAAAGTCTATATCCGCTCCGGCGACGGCGGCGCAGGCGCCGTATCGTTCCGGCGCGAGAAGTTCATCGAGTTCGGCGGCCCCGACGGCGGCGACGGTGGTCGCGGCGGCGACGTCTGGGTGGAAGCGGTCAACGGCCTCAACACCCTGATCGACTTCCGCTACCAGCAGCATTTCAAGGCGAAGACCGGCCAGCACGGCATGGGTCGCAACCGCACCGGCGCCGGTGGCGGCGACGTGACGCTGAAGGTGCCGGTCGGCACCCAGATCTTCGAGGAAGACAACGAGACGCTGATCGTCGACATGGTGGCCGAGGGCCAGCGCTACCGGCTTGCCGCCGGCGGCAACGGCGGCTTCGGCAACACACATTTCAAGTCTTCCACCAATCAGGCGCCGAACTGGGCTAACCCCGGCCTCGAAGGCGAAGAAAAAACACTGTGGCTGCGGCTGAAGCTGATCGCCGATGCCGGTCTCGTCGGCCTGCCGAATGCCGGGAAATCGACGTTCCTTGCCGCCTGCACCCGCGCGCGGCCGAAGATTGCCAACTACCCCTTCACGACGCTGCATCCCAATCTCGGCGTCGCCACGATCGACGGCAACGAGTTCATCATCGCCGACATTCCCGGCCTGATCGAAGGTGCCCATGAAGGCGTCGGCATCGGCGACCGCTTCCTCGGCCATGTCGAGCGCACCCGCGTGCTGCTCCATCTCGTCTCGGCACAGGAAGAAGATGTCGCCAAGGCCTACAAGACGGTGAAATACGAGCTCGAAGCCTATGGCGGTGGGCTCGAGGACAAGCCTCAGATCGTGGCACTGTCGCAGATCGACGTGCTCGACGAGGACGAGTTGAAGGTGAAGGCCAAGGCACTGGCCAAGGCCTGCGGCGAACAACCCCTGCTGCTCTCCGCCGCCGTCGGCAAGGGCATGACCGAGGCGCTGCGGGCGCTGCGCAGCGTTATCGTCGCCGCCAAGGCGGGCGAAGCGAACGCCGGTGAGGAGAACGTCTGAGATGACCAAGACCCGCAAGCCGCTTTTGAAGTATCGCCGGGTCGTCATCAAGATTGGGTCGGCATTGCTGGTCGACCGTGCCACCGGCCTGAAGAAGGCCTGGCTTGACGCCATGTGCACCGATATCGCCGGCCTCAAGGCCAAGGGTGTCGAAGTGCTTGTCGTCTCGTCGGGCGCGATCGCGCTCGGCCGTACCGTACTCAACGTGCCCGCAGGCGCGCTGAAGCTGGAGGAGAGCCAGGCCGCTGCCGCCGTCGGTCAGATCGCGCTGGCGCGCGCCTGGTCGGAAAGCCTCTCCACCGATGCCATCGTTGCCGGCCAGGTGCTGCTGACGCTCGGCGATACCGAGGAGCGCCGCCGCTACCTCAACGCCCGCGCCACCATCAACCAGTTGCTGAAGCTCGGCGCCGTGCCGATCATCAACGAGAACGACACGGTGGCGACCACGGAAATCCGTTATGGCGACAACGATCGCCTCGCTGCCCGCGTTGCCACCATGGTCGGCGCCGATCTCCTGGTGCTGCTCTCCGATATCGACGGGCTCTATACCGCCCCGCCGCATCTCGACCCGAACGCACGCTTCCTCGAAACGATCGCCGAGATAACGCCCGAGATCGAGGCCATGGCCGGCGGTGCGGCGTCCGAGCTGTCGCGCGGCGGCATGCGCACCAAGATCGATGCCGGCAAGATCGCAACGACGGCCGGCTGCGCCATGATCATCGCTTCGGGCAAGCCCGACCATCCGCTGGCGGCAATCGAAGAGGGCGCGCGTTCCTCCTGGTTCGCCCCGTCAGGCTCGCCGGTCACGGCGCGCAAGACCTGGATCGCAGGCCAATTGCTGCCGGCTGGAACGCTTGCCGTCGATGCCGGCGCCGAAGAGGCGCTGCGCTCCGGCAAGAGCCTGCTGCCCGCCGGTGTGCGCGACGTCACCGGCAGCTTCAGCCGCGGTGATACCATCGCCATTATCGGCACGTCCGGCCGCGAAATCGCCCGTGGTCTCGCCGGCTACGACGCCGACGAGGCGCGCCAGATCGCCGGCAAGAAATCGGCCGAGATCGCCGCGATCCTCGGTTATGCCGGCCGCGCCGCCATGGTGCACCGTGACGATATGGTGATGACCGGAAAACGTGCTGAGGTAGAGGGCAGCCGGAAGGATGAGGTCCATGCTTGACGAGGTGAAGAACAAGGACGATGTCGAAAGCATCATGCTGGAGATTGGCCGCAGGGCCAAGGCCGCCAGCCGACCGCTCGCCATTGCCAGCGCCGAACGCAAGCACGCCGCCCTGATTGCCATGGCCGACGCAATCGTCGCGCGCAGCCAAGAGATCCTGTCCGCCAACGCGATCGACCTCGAAAACGCCCGCGAGACCGGCGTCGCCAGCGCCTTCATCGACCGCCTGACACTGACCGAAGGCCGCATCCGCGACATGGCGAACGGCATCCGCGCGATTGCGGAGTTCAAGGATCCGGTCGGTGCGATCATTGCCGAATGGGACCGGCCGAACGGCCTGCATATCGAGCGCGTGCGCACGCCGCTCGGCGTCATCGGCGTCATCTATGAGAGCCGTCCCAACGTGACTGCCGACGCCGGCGCGCTCTGCCTCAAGGCCGGCAATGCCGTGATCCTGCGCGGCGGCTCCGACAGCTTCCACTCCTCGGGCGCAATCCACGCCTGCCTGGTCGAAGGGCTGAAGGCGGCCGGCCTGCCCGAACATGCCATTCAGATGGTGCCGGTCGCCGATCGCGCTGCCGTCGGCGCCATGTTGTCGGGTCTTCGCGGCGCCATCGACGTCATCGTGCCGCGCGGCGGCAAGAGCCTGGTCGCCCGCGTCCAGAACGAGGCACGTGTGCCGGTCTTCGCTCACCTCGAAGGTCTCTGCCACATCTATGTCGACGCCTCGGCTGATCTTGCCATGGCGGAAAGGATCGTCGTCAACGCCAAGATGCGCCGCACCGGCATCTGCGGTGCTGCCGAAACGCTGTTGATCGACCGCAACGACGCCGACCGCCTCGCCAAGCCGCTGCTCAAGGCCCTGCTCACGGCTGGTTGCGAAGTGCGCGTGTCCGACGAACTCGCAGGCTCCGTCGATGGACTGAAAGCCGCCACCGACGAGGACTGGGCGACGGAATATCTCGACGCCATCATCTCGGTGAAGCTGGTCGACGGTATTTCCGGCGCGATAGAACACATCGCCACCTGGTCGTCGGCGCATACGGAAGCGGTCATCGCCGAGAATCCGGTCGTGGTCGAGCGCTTCTTTGCGGAAATCGATTCTGCGATCCTGCTGCACAATGCCTCGACGCAGTTTGCAGACGGCGGCGAATTCGGCATGGGCGGCGAGATCGGTATCGCGACGGGGAAGATGCATGCGCGCGGACCGGTCGGCGTCGAACAGCTGACATCCTTCAAATATCGGGTGCGCGGTGCTGGACAGGTCAGGCCCTGAGGTGACGGCGGGCACAGTGAACGCCCGCTACCTGCGCATGCCCCATGTCGAAAGCGGTATGGTGGTCGGCCTGTTCGGCGGATCCTTCAACCCGCCGCACCAGGGTCATGTGCTGGTTGCCGATACGGCGATCCAACGCCTCGGGCTCGACCAGCTCTGGTGGATGGTGACTCCGGGCAACCCGCTCAAGGATCACAACAATCTGGCGCCACTCGCCGACCGCATCGCCATGAGCGAAGCGATCGCGCGTGACCCGCGCATCAAGGTGACGGCCTTCGAAAAGGCGCTCGGGCAGAGCTATACCGCCCGCACTCTGGAGATCGTGCGCGCCCGCAACCGCGACATCCGCTTCGTCTGGATCATGGGCGCCGACAACCTGAGGAGCTTCCACCGCTGGCAGAACTGGCAGAAGATCGCCCGAACCTTCCCGATCGCCGTCATCGATCGGCCGGGTTCGACACTTGCCTATCTCTCCTCGCGCATGGCCAGGACCTTCGATTATGCCCGCATCGACGAGGACCACGCACGGCGTCTCGCTTTTCACGCCGCGCCCGCCTGGACCTTCATCCATGGACCGCGCTCATCGATGAGTTCGACAGCGCTTCGGGCGGCGACGGCGGCCCCCTCCAGGTCGGAATCGATTTAGGGGTGAACACCGGCAGCATTCGGGGTACAGCAACCTTCATCAGGCGCGCGGCGCGGTCGGGTTGTGTGAATTCCCATGATTCAGTTCTGCTGTCTTGAAACCGCTACCGTTTGATGCCTACATTCATGGACGGTTCGATCTTTGTTCGAATCGAAAGTGCCTGTTTTGTTCATGTGGAAAGGAAAGACCCTGACAACAGCACACGCCAAGGGATATGCGGTCTCCGCATTCCCGCGCAGCACGGGATCTAGCGACGAAGCCGCTGTCCGTGCGCTTCAACTGGTCCTCGAAAGCCTAGAGGACTCGAAGGCAGAAGATATCGTCAGCATCAACATTGCCGGAAAATCGGCGCTGGGAGACTTCATGGTCGTTGTCTCCGGGCGATCGACACGGCATGTGATGGCTATTGCCGATCACCTGACGACCGACCTGAAAGATGGGGGCTTTGGCAACGCCCGTGTCGAAGGTCTGGAAGGCGGTGACTGGGTGCTGATCGACACCGGCGATGTGATCGTACACATCTTCCGGCCGGAGATCCGGGAGTTCTACAACATCGAGAAGATGTGGGCGGCTCCTGAGATCGAGGACGGCACCTTGCATTGAGACCGACCGGGTCGCCGCGCAGCTGAATGCCGGACGAGCCGAGATACGGTCATGCATGAATTCGAAAGGCTGGCGCCGCTTTGAGCGGCGTTGTCGGCCGGGAGTTCGTTGCGGCTGATCGTAGTCATCGGACCGGACATCGGACAAGGCGCGTAACGACGCTGCATAAGATTCTTCTTGAATCGATCCGATTTCAGGAACTATGCAGTGCGCTGTGCAGCATAAGCGAGGACGGACAGGGTCATGCGTATCGGACTTTTCGCAGTCGGCCGCCTCAAGGCGGGGCCGGAAAAGGATCTCGCGGCCCGCTATCTCGATCGCTTTTCCAAGGCCGGTCCGGCGATCGGTCTTGAGCTGTCTCGCGTCGTCGAGGTCAACGAAAGCCGTGCGTCGAATGCCGAGACGCGCAAGCGGGAAGAAGCCTCCCAGCTTGAGAAGGCGCTTGCCGAGGGCAGTCTGCTTGTACTTCTCGACGAACGCGGAAAAGCGCTCGATTCCGAAGGTTTCGCATCGCTTCTCGGCACGTTTCGCGACAGCGGAAAGCGTGACCTGATGGTGGCGATCGGCGGCGCCGATGGCCTCGACCCCAGCCTTCATGCCCGCGCCGATGCGGTGCTCAATCTCGGAAAGATGACCTGGCCACACCAGCTCGTGCGCATCCTGATCGCCGAGCAGCTCTACCGCGCCGTCACCATTCTCTCCGGCCACCCCTATCACCGGGTCTAGGGCAGCAATTTTCCGCCGACATCCCGCTCGCGCCAACACGCACTGATAACGAGAATATGCTTGGTCGTGTGCGCCAAATCAGATTAGGTTTTTTCCTCATATTTTCGAATGGACGCACGCAACGGATGACGCGCCGAGGCAGAGCCAGCGTTTTCAGCATGGGAAGAGACGACGCAGGACGGCTTGGCCGGAAAGCGGCGGCCTTTGCGTTCGCGCTTGCGATCGGCCTGCCCGCGGGCGCCCAGGAAGTTACACCGCCCGGGGCCACGATGGCCGGGCAAGAGCAGGGTCCGCCCGATCCTGCCGCCGACCTCACCCTTCGCCGCAACAGCACGCGCAGCGAGCTCGACGCACTTTCGAAGACCATTACGCTGTCGCAGGAGCGCGCCAATGCGCTGACGGAGACCATCGCCGAGATCGACAAGACCAACGAGACCCTGCGGGCTGCGATCGTTGAGTCTGCCAAGAAGCGCCAGGATCTTGAGCAGCAGATCGTCGACGGCGAAAAGAAATTGAGCGATCTTCGGACCAAGGAAGACGCCGTGCGAAGGTCGCTGCACGCGCGCCGCGGCGTGCTCGCCGAGGTTCTCGCCGCTCTGCAGCGGATGGGGCGCAACCCGCCGCCGGCGATTTTGGTGACGCCGGAGGATGCACTGGCATCGGTGCGCAGCGCCATTCTGCTCGGCGCCGTCGTACCGGGTCTTCGCAAGGAGACCGAAAACCTGGTGGCCGA
>NZ_JAEPRP010000291.1:0-5161 GCF_016652895.1 Ensifer sp. SSB1 | reverse complement strand
GCCGGCCCGTTGCTGCACCTCGCCACACGGCCTAAGCTCTGGGCGAAATGGTTCGAGGCGAACGATATGGACGGTCGCGGCGCCTATCGCGGCAATCGTTTCGACCAATTCTCCATGGTGATCGAGGCGGCAACGGCCGGGCTCGGCTTCGCGCTGCTGCCACGTTATCTGATCGAGCAGGAAATTGCCGCCGGCACGCTGCGCATCGTGCTCGACCGGCCGATGCAGACCGAAAACAGCTATTATCTCGCCGTACCCGAGGGCAAGCTCGAAAACCCCATCAGCCTGGCTTTCCGCGAGTGGATCACCGAGCAGGTAGGCTGACGATCGAGGCTTTTCTTCAAATCGAGGGAACCTTCCTCGCCGCTTCACGTTTCGCCTCGTCTGCCATCCGCGATGAAGCTTGAGAAGAGGGCATTTGAGAGAGCTGTATCGAAGTGCCATTGGGGGCGCGCGCAGCGGCCGGTTTCGGCCTGAATCGTCTGTGCGCAATTCGTCCAATCTTGTATGAGCAATCCTTGCAAGCTGTTGGCACCACGGCTAAAAAATGCCATTTTCATGCATCACGCGGCCTTGAAAACCAATGCGCCGCCGGCTTTGCGATCTCCGATGCCCAGTCGAGGGCGGTGCCTGTTACCGCCAGTTCCCCACATGTGGGAATTGACGGTGGATGGGAGGACACATGACCGTGTCTAGCAATGCGCCGGCTCAGCCTGAGTTCTCAGGACCGCAGCCAACCCGGAACCCCCACGAGGACCGGGCCGATCAACCCCGGTTGGATTCAGAACCCGCACCCATGCAGCTTCAAACTACGCCGCCCACCTCTCCGCGCGAACCGGAAGCAAAGCAGATCGATTACAACGATTCGATCCGCGCCACCTTCTTCTCGATGGACGACCTCCGGCAATGCGGCGAGGACCTCGCATTGAAGGGGGTTTCCTCGCTGCCGGGTTTCTTTCCGTTCGAGTTCCGTCCGCGGCATCGTGAAAACGAGAACGAGATCCTGCGCGTCTACCGGGCGACGGCTGCAGACGTGGAAGCCGGGGCGACGATCACGCCGGCCGCCGAATGGTTGCTCGACAACCATCACGTGGTCGAAGAGGCGATCCAGGAAGTCCGGCGCGACTTCCCGCGCCGATTCTATCGCCAGCTGCCGACGCTTTCTGTTTCGGGCACGGTGATCCCGCGCACCATGGCGCTGGCCTGGCTCTATGTGGCCCACACCCACAGCACGGTGACGCGCGAAAGCATCACGGCGATGGTCGAGGGCTTCCAGAAGCACGAGACCTTCAAGATCGGCGAACTCTGGGCGCTGCCGTCGATCCTGCGCTTTGCGCTGATCGAGAACCTGCGCCGGATCGCCATCCGCGTCGAACGCTCGCGCGGCATGCGCCGCAAGGCAAACGATATCGCCGACCAGATCATCCGTCTGAATGACCCGGAGAAATGTCGGGCGCTGCTTGCGGAGTCGGAGACGCTGGCTGCCGACAACACCTTCGTCGCGCAATTGCTCTACCGCATGCGCGATGGCTCGCAGACATCGGGTGCCGTCATCGGCTGGATCGAGGAACAGCTCGAGAAGCGTGGCAGCGACGTCGAAAATGCGCTGGTCGCCGAGCAGAACCGCCTGTCGTCCGGCAACGCGACGATGAGCAACATCATCCGCAGCCTGCGCGAAATCGACGACACCGACTGGGCCGTCTGGTTCGAAAGCGTCAGCAAGATCGACGCTGCTCTTCGTGACGGCTCCGACTATGCGGCGCTCGATTTCGGCTCGCGCAACAAGTATCGCGATACGATCGAAAAGCTGGCGCGTCGCTCCGGCCACAGCGAATACGAGGTAACGCAGATCGCCATCGAGATGGTGCGCGAGGCGGAAACCGCAGCTGAGACCGAAGCGCCGCTGCAGCAGCCGAACGTCGGATCGTTCCTCGTCGGCAAGCAGCGCAAGATGCTCGAAAAGAAGATCGGCTACCGGCCGTCGCTGCTGCAGACCATTATCCGCATCGGGCGCAAGCTCGACTGGTTTGCAATCGCCGGACCGAACATTCTTTTGACGATCCTGGCGATGATCGCCGTCTACTCCTTCGTCAGCCCGATGGACATCCCGAACGGCGCGAAGCTGATCATGCTGCTCCTCTTCGCGTTGCCGGCTTCCGAAGGCGCGATGGGTCTGTTCAACACGCTGGTGACGCTGTTCGTCAAACCGTCGCGTCTGGTCGGCTATGAGTTCCTCGACGGGATTCCGGAGGACGCCCGAACGCTGGTCGCGGTGCCGTGCCTGATTTCCAAGCGCGACCATGTCGATGAGCTCGTGCGCAATCTCGAGGTGCACTATCTCGCCAATCCGCGCGGCGAAATCTACTTCGCGCTGGTCAGCGACTGGGCCGACAGCAAGGACGAGGAATCGAGTTCCGACGCCGACGTGCTCGATTATGCCAAGCGCGAGATCGCCCAGCTTTCGGCGCGCTATGCCTATGACGGAAAGACCCGCTTCTACCTGCTGCACCGCCGCCGCCTGTTCAACGAACAGGAAGGCGTGTGGATGGGCTGGGAGCGCAAGCGCGGCAAGCTGCACGAGCTGAACATGCTGCTCCGCGGCGACCGCGACACCTCGTTCCTGCAGGGTGCCAACACGGTGCCGGACAATGTGCAGTACGTGATGACGCTCGATTCCGACACGCGCCTGATGCGCGATGCGGTAACGAAGCTCGTCGGCAAGATGTACCATCCGATCAACCGCCCGGTGGTCGATCCCAAGACGCAGAATGTGATCGCCGGTTACAGCCTGCTGCAGCCGCGGGTAACGCCGTCGCTGACGACGGGAAGCGACGCCTCTGCCTTCCAGCGCATCTTCTCGTCCAACCGCGGTATCGACCCCTATGTCTTCACCGTGTCCGACGTCTACCAGGACATCGCCGGCGAAGGCAGCTTCACCGGCAAGGGCCTCTACCATGTCGACGCCTTCGAGGCGGCGCTCAAGGGACGAATCCAGGAAAACGCCGTTCTCAGCCACGATCTGCTCGAAGGTTCCTATGTGCGTTGCGCGCTGGTGACCGACGTCGAGCTCGTGGAGGACTTCCCGACCCGCTACGAGGTCGAGATGTCGCGCCAGCATCGCTGGGCGCGGGGCGATTGGCAGCTTCTGCCCTACATCTTCAACTTCTCGAACGGGCTGCCGATGCTCGGGCGCTGGAAGATGTACGACAACCTGCGTCGTTCGCTGATTCCGCTTGCCTGGCTCGTCGCCTCGGTCATGGGCTGGTACTACATGGAGCCGACCGAAGCGCTGATCTGGCAGATCGTGCTGATCTTCAGCTTGTTCGTGGCGCCGACCCTGTCGCTGATCAACGGCCTCCTGCCGCGTCGCAACGACATTGTCGCGCGCGCTCACCTTCACGCGGTGCTTACCGAAGTCCGTGCCGCCAATGCGCAAGTTGCGCTCCGCATCGTCTTCATCGCCCATAATGCGGCGATGATGGGCGACGCGATCGTGCGCTCGCTCTACCGCACCTTCGTGAGCGGCAAGCTGATGCTGGAATGGCGCACGGCCGCGCAGGTGCAGAGTGCCGGCCACGGCTCGATCGGCGATTACTATCGGGCCATGTGGATCGCACCGGCGCTTTCGGCGATTTCGCTGGCGCTTGCAGCGATTTCCGACACCGGTCTGCCGTTCATCGGCATTCCCTTTGCGCTGCTCTGGGCGCTGTCGCCTGCCGTCGCCTGGTTCGTCAGCCAGTCGGCCGAAACCGAGGACCAGCTCGTCGTCTCCGACGAGGCGATCGACGAGATGCGTCTGATCGCCCGCCGCACCTGGCGCTATTTCGAGACGTTCGTGACCGCCGAGCAGCACTTCCTGCCGCCGGACAATTTCCAGGAAACGCCGCAGCCGGTTCTGGCCGAACGGACCTCGCCGACCAATATCGGCGTCTACCTGTTGTCGGTCATGTCAGCGCGCGATTTCGGCTGGATCGGCTTCGAAGAGACGATTACCCGCCTGGAGCAGACGATCGCCACCGTCGACCGCCTGCCGAAATATCGCGGCCACCTGTTCAACTGGTATCGGACCAACACGCTCGACACCATGGAACCGCGCTACATCTCGTCGGTCGACAGCGGCAACCTTGCCGGCCACCTGATCGCCGTATCGTCGATGTGCCGTGACTGGGCCGAGGCGCCGTCGGCGCACGTCCAGGGCAGCCTGGACGGCATCGGCGACGTCGTGGCCATCCTTCAGGAGGTGCTGCGTGACCTGCCCGACGACCGCAAGACGGTCCGGCCACTGCGTCGTCTGATCGAGGAACGCATCGTCGGCTTCCAGAACGCGCTTGCCGCGGTCAAGCGTGAGCGCGAGTTCGCGTCGATCCGCGTGATCAACCTCGCGGTTCTGGCGCGCGACATGCACAAGCTCACCGTCAACCTCGACCACGAGGTGCGCACGCCGCAAAGCAATGAGGTGACGAAGTGGGCGAACACGCTTGTCAGCACCTGTGAAGCCCATATCGCCGATGGTGTCTTCGATCTCGGCGCCATCGAATCCCTGCGCCAGCGTCTGCTGGTGCTGAAGGACCGTGCGCGCGACATCGCCTTCTCGATGGATTTCGGCTTCCTGTTCCGGCCGGAACGGCGCCTGCTGTCGATCGGCTTCCGGGTCAACGCCAACGAGCTCGACGAGGCTTGCTACGACCTTCTCGCCTCGGAAGCGCGTCTCACCAGCCTGTTTGCCATCGCCAAGGGCGATCTGCCGACGGAACACTGGTACAAGCTCGGCCGTCCGATCGTGCCGATCGGTGCACGCGGTGCGCTGATCTCCTGGTCGGGCTCGATGTTCGAATATCTGATGCCGCCGCTGGTCATGCAGGAGCGGCAGGGCGGTATCCTCAACCAGACCAACAACCTGGTGGTGAAGGAGCAGATCAACCACGGCCGCCGCCTGGGCACGCCGTGGGGCATTTCCGAAGCCGCCTTCAATGCGCGCGACCACGAACTCACCTACCAGTACACCAACTTCGGTGTGCCGACGCTCGGGCTCAAGCGCGGTCTCGGCCAGAACGCGGTCATTGCGCCCTACGCCTCGATCCTCGCCTGCATGTACGACCCGAAGTCGGCGCTCGCCAATCTGGCGCGCCTTCGCGAGGTCGGCGCGCTCGGCGCTTATTGC
>NZ_JAEPRP010000290.1:0-5162 GCF_016652895.1 Ensifer sp. SSB1 | reverse complement strand
TGCCACACCTTGTTGCCAAACCACGTAATGTCACCGTCGGGCCGGAGGTCGAGCAGGATCGTGCCGAGATCCCCGTAACGGAGGGAGTAACCTGAGCCGTCGTGAACTTGAAACCATTTCGCCCCGGTGTCGCTTTCCTCCATCTCAAGGATTGGAGCAATGCCAAACAGCTTGAAGGGGCCGGTGAACGTGTTGACGCAGGGAGTGGGTGTTGTTGCCGTTCAAGACAGGGAGGTTGCCCCCACGGCGGGTACCTTAAGCGTGCGCGCTGGTCGCGTAACGCCAAATTTGCCGTCGCTCGTCCTATCTAGTGCGGGTACCTTTGAATTAATGCCCCTGCCGCCTAGCCATCTGGAACGGAAGCATTACATTGTACGCTTTGCCTGTTCATGGGAGTGAGCAATGGCAAATGCGACTGGCCGCTCGACGGCACCATTGATTTTGAGCGAGGCGGAGCGGGAATATTTAGAGCGATAGGTGCGTAAGCATCGCGTTGCTCGCTCCATGTCAGAGCGGTGCCGGATCATTCTTCGCTGTGCCGACGGAATTGCGAGCAAGGTCTTTGCCGGCGAACTCGGCGTGCATGAACATACGGTTGGCAAATGGCGGCGGCGCTTTCTTAAAGATCGGCTCGATGGCCTGCTCGACGAAGTTCGCCCTGGCCGGCCCCGAACGATCGGCGATAATCAGATTGCTGCTGTGATCGAGCGCACGCTGCGCTCTACGCGAACCGACGCGACCCATTGGTCGATCCACTCGATGGCAGGAGCCGCGGGCTTTTCGCACACGACGATCCGCCGGATATGGAACGCCTTCGGCCTGCAGCCCCATCGCACTGAGACGTTCAAGCTTTCCAGCGATCTTTTGTTCGTCGATAAGGTCCGCGACGTCGTCGGTCTTTATCTGTCGCCTCCCAATCGGGCGCTGGTTCTCAGTGTGGACGAGAAGAGCCAAATCCAGGCGCTCGATCGCGAGCAGCCGGTGCTGCCGGTGATGCCTGGCGTGCCTGAACGGCGTACCCATTCTTATGTTCGACATGGCACGACGGCGTTGTTTGCAGCTCTGGATGTCGCCTCCGGTTTCGTCATCGGCAAATGCTACAAGCGGCATCGGCCCACCAGGTTCCTGGACTTCCTGAAGCAGATCGATGCGAATGTGCCGCCCGATTTGGACGTGCATATCGTGATGGACAACTATGCAACGCACAAAACTGCATCGATCAAGAACTGGCTGATGCGGCGGCCACGCTACCATGTGCACTTTACGCCAACCTCAGCCTCATGGATCAACCAGGTCGAACGCTGGTTTGCGGAATTGACCTGCAAGCAACTACGACATGGCGTCCATACTTCGACAGCTCAACTCGAAGCCGACATCAAAAGCTTTATCGAGCGCCACAACGAAAACCCCAAGCCATACCGGTGGACCAAATCCGCAGACGACATTCTCGCATCCGTCAAGCGCTTCTGTCAGAAGGTCGACAACAGCTTATGACACCAATTTCGGATCAGATGACTAGTGCATGGGTTCTGCTGCTTGATGCAGGCGATCTCCGCCGTCGAAATCGAGAAAGCATAGGCTTCGCCCACATCGCCGCCAATGTCACGTTCTCGGGTATCTGGAGGTGTACCGCATTTGCGCCTCCCTCAGGCCGGTGGCGGAGCTTTCGTTCTCCTTGAATTGTTCATCTCGCAGCAAACCAAGACCCATCTCGAGCAGGCTTGCTGCCAAAAGCTTCGGTCTCGGTAAGGACGAGGGTCATTCATCGCACCCCCTGACGTCCACAGCTATATAGCACGGAAAAGTTGATTTCCTATTACAACCGCTATTGCACTGCCGATTGCAAGCTGCTTTGGTCCCAACCCTGAAGCGAGAGGAGATATCAGTGAATCCACGCAACCCATACAGGCATGAGATATCGTTCGACCAACATGTTTGGCTTCCAAGCACCAGTCAAAACTACCGGAGCATTGTCGATCTGATCGAGGACAGAGACTTTGTCGAGAAGTTGATAAAGTCTCGCCTGGAGGTGGCACTGCACATTACTGAACACTCGCCCGTCGCCTCCAATAAGATACTCTCGGCCCTGTCTGAAACCGACATCGCAAAAGTGCGAAAGAAAATCGCCGATCTTGGCGACGTTGAAACACGGCACAGTCTGATTTCTATTGGCTCCCACCATTTCCCCGAAATGCGTGGGAAAATGCAAACTACAACCGCCAATCCGCCCGACCACATCCACAGAATGCAGCGTGGCCAATGGTATATCGGAGACCTTTATAGTGCGGACATGGTTGGATCCTCACTTGCCAATTTGGGCATTTCATTTGCGCCCCGCGCGAACTACCTGGATTTCGGGTGTTCGTCGGGATCGCTCATACGTGCTCTCAAAGCTTTCTCCCCTGAAAGTGTTTTCCACGGCGTCGATCCCATTGTCTCATCTATTGAGTGGGCGCAGCGACACATACCGGGCTCCCACTTCTCCGTGTCGGACACCGTGCCGCCTTTGAAGCACGAGGCTGGTAGCTTTCAGGGCGTGACCGCCATTTCGATTTGGTCCCACCTTGGTGAGAACGAAGCCCTCGCCTGGTTTGACGAGATGCATCGAGTGATCGAAGATGGCGGGTGGCTGTTCTTTACGACACATGGAGACTCAGCGATCAGCTATTTCAACCGAGATCCCGCTCACAGTACGCGCAGGATCCTCGCTCTACTTGAGGGGCTGATAAACAACGATTACGTGTTTGAAGAAGTTTACCTCGGCAAATCGCCGGAAGGCCTTTCCGCCACTGGATACGGCAATGCGTATTTCCGTCGTTCTTGGGTTGAGCGAAACCTCTCTAAGAAATGGGAAATCGTTCACTTTGGCGCGGCCGAGAACCAGGGTAACCAAGATGTTTACGTACTGAAAAAGCTGCCATCGACGCTAACATCTCAGATTTCATCAATGGTCACCTCGCCCCTCCGCAGAGTTTGGCGAAAGAAAACAAAGCTATCTAAATGACGCATGAGAGAATAGCCGGGTCGTAGCACAGCGCGGTCCGAGTAAGAACCGCAGTCATTTGCCACTCCGTTTTGGGATTAGATTTGCGACGATCTCAGTCCCAAATGAACATCCCCAGAGGAGCCCCCCGAGTTCGACGCGTTATCGCGAACACCCCGGGAAGCGGGCCGTTGATGATGAGGCCGAAGTGTTAACGCGCAGCAAAAAGGGAAACCCCACGCCGGCGGAAAGGCGCTGTTCGCGTTGTCTCTCCTATATCGGAGAACTCTCCGGTGACGGACATGCCAAATTGCTTCGACGATGGCATGATCGAAATCGCGTTTGCATGCAGCAACGACGATGAGGCCATACTCAAGGCTAAACAGGAGACTTCTGCAACGCGTCTCGATCTTTCAGATTCCCTCTTTGCGCATGTCGTTATCGCAAAACCGCTTGGACTTTTGCGCAACACGCTTTAGGCGGCCTCGCTTTTGCGAGCCGTGTGCGCGGTGGTGCAGCTTAGGGCTGGTCCGCGCGCCAACGGCGGCCTTCTCTGAAGCCATAGTGGCTGAAATGGTGCCTGGCGGCAGCATCTCTGTTGCCGTCGCCCAGGTTGCTGGCCACGTCCGGGTTCAGCTTCAGATATTCCTCTGACGAGAAACCATCAAAGCCGGGGAACCTGCCTTCGAAAATGCCGTGGACCCGGTAATGCTGAAAACCCGATTGGATGTCCTTGGACCGGATCGCGGCGTAGACGTCGTCGTGAAACCGGATGTAATCGACTTCGTTGAAAAGTTGGAGGGCCAGCAACGGGTCCGGCTGACGTTGTTTGGGCGCTTTCTTGAATAATGCCATGACTCAATCCTTGGATGAAATGAGCGCGTCTTATCGCTGCAATTTAAAGTTATCTAGAGTGGTGTAGCAAATATTTTATGTCGGAGCGGTCCGGCGCAATCCATCAGCCGTCGGGTTCTAACCATAACCCCTTATGGCGTCCTCAAAGTTTACACTTCGTCCATCTCGTCACATCCTGCCCGTGTGAAGGAGACCATGGACGTACTGTAGCCGAGATCGAGGCCCGCTTGCATCGCACGGAAGGCGATCTCGTCATGAGCGTTAGCCCCGATGGTGATCTTGGCGGGCTCGACCAGGTTGAGATAATCCCGATCCCACAGATCGGCCCCGAAGATCCGCCAGGGGCCAATCATGCGGCAATTCGACGTCGCGCCTCATGACAGCACAGTTTCGGTAACCCAGATCATAGGCGGCGGCCGCGAAGTGAAGGCCCATCCGACGCGGTCGCGGCCACGGAACTTCGCACCGCCCCGCAACGTAAGCGCGGAATTCCCCGCACCTGTTCATAGCCGTGGCAGTGAGGGATTCTGTGTCCACAACGGAGACTGTGGACACAATGACATTGGATGGCGCGGGAGGATCAGGGCCGCTTCGAGTGGTTCAGGTTCTTGGCAACGGTAAGCGACGATTTGATCCGGTTGAGAAGGAGCGCTTGATTGATGCGGCCCTTGAGCCGGGAGTATCGATTGCAGGGCTTGCTCTGGCGCACGGGGTCAACGCCAATCAGTTGCGCAATTGGGTGGCGCTACGCCGACGCCGGCAAACGACCGAGAAGGAATTGACGGTTATGCCGAACAGCGCGCCGCTGGCCTTCGTTCCTGTGGTTGCGGTATCTCCGACTGCACGACCGCCGGCCCCGTCGGCTCGGCCGACATCGCCACGGGCGCGGTTGAGGGCGTCGCTACCGAACGGTGTGCGGCTTGAGCTTGAAGATGCGGATGTTGAGGCTCTGTCGGCGATGATCGAAGCACTGGGGCGTTGCGATGTTCCGGCTGGCTGATGATCTGCGCGTCTATCTTCACCGGGAGCCGATCGACTTCCGGGCGGGGATCAACAGCCTTGCGATCCTGGTGGAGCAGTCAATGGGCCTCAACCCGTTCGAGCGCGCGGTGTTCGCCTTCTGCAATCGTCGCCGCACCCGGATGAAATTGCTGTTCTTCGATCGGTCTGGCTTTGTGCTCGTGTTGAAGGCGCTGACGGAAGACAAGTTCCGCTGGCCTTTGCGGCAGGAGACGGTGGTGCCGCTCGATGCCGAGCAACTGCACTGGTTGCTCGACGGCATTGATCTCGACGCGATGGTGCGCCATCCGGTGCGGCAATATGA
>NZ_JAEPRP010000289.1:0-5267 GCF_016652895.1 Ensifer sp. SSB1 | reverse complement strand
TAGCGTGCCATTGTAACAGGTGTTTCCGGAATCGGGGTCATGCATTTGCCTTATTTGGCCAACAGGACAACGGCGGCTGACGATACTCACCTGCGGAACGATGTGTTCCGTTACCGGATTTCAGGAGACGGAATCACAATGATCTTCAAGTCGAATTTTACCAAACGCTCGGGTATGGCAGCGCTGGCGCTCTCTGTAGCTGCTGCGGGCGTACCGAGTGTTGCATCCGCCCAGCAGGCAGGTGGCAAGCCGCCGCAGGGCTGGTTCAAGATCTGCACCAAGCAGGAAGACAATGACGTCTGCATCGTTCAGAACCTCCTGACCGCCAACAATGGTCAGCTCGTGACCGCTGTCGGCCTCATCACCGTAAGCGGCAAGGTCAACCGCAAGGTCCTGCAGGTTTCCGTACCGTCCGCGCGCCTGATCCCGACGGGTGTCCAGATGCAGATCGACGGCGGCAAGCCGGTCAAGCTCGACTACGCAATCTGCATGCCGGACAAGTGCGTCGCTGAAGCGCCGCTGTCCGACCAGCTGATCGCAAGCCTGAAGAAGGGCAACGAGGTGGTCTTCACCTCGGTCAACTACCAGCGCGCTCCGAACCCGATCAAGATGGCTCTCACGGGCTTCACCGGCGTCTTCGACGGCGAGCCGATGGAACAGTCGCAGCTCGAAGAGCGTCAACGCCTCCTGCAGGAAGAAATGCAGAAGAAGGCTGAAGACGCCCGCAAGAAGCTTGAGGAAGCCCAGAAGGCTGCCAAGCAGAATTAAGCGATCACACGATCCCAAAAAGAAACGCCCGGACCTTGTGTCCGGGCGTTTTTTATTTGTCCGGGGCGATACCCTAATGACGGAACGCCGCCTTTGGCCTGTAGTGGCCGACACCATCCTTGTCGAACAGCGCATCGACCTGTGCGTGGCGCATCGGTCGGTCGCTGTCGTCGAACTCCAGGTTCTGCTCGGAAACGTAGGCGACATACTCGCTGTCATCGTTTTCGGCGAACAGATGGTAGAAGGGTTGATCCTTGCTCGGGCGGATCTCCTGCGGAATGGCGTTCCACCATTCTTCGGTGTTGGCGTATTCCGGATCGACGTCGAAAATGACGCCGCGGAACGGGAAAATCCGATGGCGAACCACCTGTCCGATCTCGAATTTGGCGTTTCTTTGTTTCATGACGCAACACATCCTTTCAGGAGATTATCTGGGTTGGCGAACCCAAAACATCAATAGGGATCTCCCTTCCGTCCGGCGTTGGACCATTGCGCTCGGTATCCATCTAGACGCGCAAAAGTTGCCGTCGGCATATTATCACCCAATGCGGCAAGGCGGGCGGTCGATCACTGCGCTGCAGGGTCCCTCAGGTTGGGGGCAACAGGCCAAAAAAAGGCCGGCGCGTCGATCGACGCGCCGGCCTTCTGCATGGGGTGCCGGGCCGGAAGCGATGTCGCTGCCGGCCGGCACGGCCTTAGACCGAGTAGTACATGTCGTACTCGACCGGATGCGGGGTCATTTCAAAGCGCATCACTTCCTGCATCTTCAGTTCGATGAAGGAGTCGATCTGGTCATCATCGAACACGCCGCCGGCGGTCAGGTACTTGCGGTCCTTGTCGAGGCTTTCGAGCGCTTCGCGCAGCGAGCCGCAAACCGTCGGGATCTTCTTCAGTTCCTTCGGCGGCAGGTCATAGAGGTCCTTGTCCATGGCCTTGCCCGGGTGCAGCTTGTTCTTGATGCCGTCGAGGCCGGCCATCAGCATGGCTGCGAAAGCGAGGTAGGGGTTGGCGGTCGGGTCCGGGAATCGGACTTCGACGCGCTTGGCCTTCGGGTTGGTGCCGAACGGAATACGGCACGAGGCCGAACGGTTGCGGGCGGAGTAGGCGAGCAGAACCGGTGCTTCATAGCCCGGGACGAGACGCTTGTAGGAGTTCGTCGACGGGTTGGTGAATGCGTTCAGCGACTTGGCATGCTTGATGATGCCGCCGATGAAGTAGAGGCAGCTTTCCGACAGGCCGGCATATTCGTCGCCTGCGAAGGTCGGCTTGCCGTCCTTCCAGATCGACAGATGCACGTGCATGCCCGAGCCATTGTCGCCGAAGATCGGCTTCGGCATGAAGGTTGCGGTCTTGCCATAGGCATTTGCGACCTGGTGCACGACGTACTTGTAAATCTGCATCTTGTCGGCGTTGCGCACCAGCGCGTCGAACTTGACGCCGAGCTCGTGCTGAGCGGCAGCCACCTCATGGTGATGCTTTTCGACCGTTACGCCCATCTCGGACAGAACTGTCAGCATTTCCGAGCGCATGTCCTGGCAGCTGTCGATCGGCGGAACCGGGAAGTAGCCGCCCTTGACGCGCGGACGGTGGCCAAGGTTGCCGGTCTCATAGTCGGTGTCGTCGTTCGACGGCAGTTCCGAGGAGTCGAGCTTGAAGCCGGTGTTGTAAGGATCGGCCTTGTACTTCACGTCGTCGAAGACAAAGAATTCGGCTTCCGGGCCGACGAAGACGGTGTCGCCGATGCCGGATGCCTTGAGGTAGGCTTCCGCCTTCTTGGCCGTGCCGCGCGGGTCGCGGTTGTAGGATTCGCCCGAGACCGGATCGAGAATGTCGCAGATGATGACCATCGTCGACTGCGCGAAGAACGGGTCCATATGCGCTGTTTCCGGATCGGGCATCAGCACCATGTCGGACTCGTTGATGGCCTTCCAGCCGCCAATCGAGGAGCCGTCGAACATGACGCCGTCGGCGAACATGTCTTCGTCGACGCAGACCACATCCATCGTTACGTGCTGCAGCTTGCCCTTGGGATCGGTAAAGCGCAGGTCGACGAACTTGACGTCGTTGTCCTTGATTTGCTTCAGAATATCGCTTGCAGTCGTCATTTGCCGTTATTCCCTGTGTGAGATGACGAGGTTTGAAAAGAACCGGGCCGGACGGCCCGTGATATCAGATGGCGTCGAGGCCGGTTTCGCCCGTGCGAATGCGGATGACTTCTTCCACATTGGAAACGAAAATTTTTCCGTCACCAATGCGGCCGGTCTGCGCGGCATTGCGGATCGCCTCGATGACGGCCTCCGCGTTTTCATCCGCCAACACGACTTCGACCTTAACCTTCGGCAGGAAGTCCACCACGTATTCAGCGCCGCGATACAGCTCCGTGTGACCCTTCTGCCGCCCGAAGCCCTTGGCTTCCGTGACGGTGATGCCCTGTAGGCCGACTTCCTGAAGGGCTTCCTTCACTTCGTCGAGCTTGAAGGGCTTAATGATCGCTTCGATCTTTTTCATGAGAAAATGTCTCTCCGCTTCTCCCTTGAAAGCAGGATCATGCCCGCTCGCCTTGAATATGCACGTTGCATGCCAGTTTTTCTGCGAAAATCTGTCAGAACGACAAAAAATCTACTGCCGGAACCGCGATCGCTGGGTTTCCATGCCATTCCGGGCCGTAATCTGCCTAATTTTTGTAATTTTCGATTGAAACATGCTCGACTTTGACCGTGGTCTGTTGTCGTCGATACGACAACGCACGTTATTTGAGCAACAAATATGTGCAGATGCATATTTATAGGGCAATACGCGTAGTGGGCGTGGGACCTTGCTTCATGCCGTCGGGCATGGATAAGTCTGGTGCATGCACTGCGAACTTCAGCACTTGTTGATCACGCCCTCGGAAATGACGGCAATAGATCAGGCCGCCGCCCGATCCGGCATCGATGGCTTTACGCTCATGCGCAACGCCGGTCTGGCCGTGACCGCGGCGGCGCTACGACACTTCCCGGATGCCGCCCGCTTCGTCGTTCTCTGCGGGCCAGGCAACAATGGCGGTGATGGTTACATCGCAGCCCGCGGTCTGGCGGCAAGTGGAGCGGGCGTCGCGGTCTTCACACTCGGCGACGCAGCAGCACTTCAAGGAGACGCCGCGCGTGCTCGTTCGGAATGGAACGGGCCGGTGGCGCCGCTTGCGGCATTCGATCCCCAGGCCGGCGATGTCGTCATCGACGCGCTGTTCGGCGCCGGGCTCTCGCGTGATCTCCCGGGCGATGTCGTTGAGCTCATTGAGCGCGTCAACGCAAGCGGGCTCCCGGTGGTCGCGGTCGATCTGCCAAGCGGCATCGACGGACGGACCGGCGAGATCCGCGGCGCTGCATTCGCGGCCCGCCATACGGTAACTTTCATGGTGCCGAAGCCGGGCCACTGGCTTCTGCCCGGGCGCGCCCTGTGCGGCACGCTCGAAGTCTTCGATATCGGCATTCCAGCCCGCGTCGTGTTCTCCGGGGCCGGCTCGCTGCGTCTGAACGCACCGGCGGTCTGGTCGGGCTGGGGAGGTGACCTCGCAGCATCGACGCATAAATTTAGGCGTGGTCACCTGGTCGTCTTCTCAGGCGACCGACAGGCGACGGGCGCCGCACGGCTGGCGGCCATGGCTGGTCTCGCGGCCGGCGCCGGATTGGTCACGGTGGCAACGGGAAAGGCAGCACTCGGGATCAATGCCTCCCAATTGACCGCGGTGATGGTGAAGGAAGTAGAGGGTAAGCGCGACCTGACGAAATGGCTGCAGGATCACCGCCTGGGTAGCTTCGTTCTGGGGCCTGGTTTCGGTGTCGGCAAGAAGGCGAGGGACTTTGCACTCGCCCTTTGCGATCGGTCGCTGGTACTCGACGCAGATGGGATCACGTCATTTCAGGCGAACCGCGAGGAACTCTCCGCCGCGCTCGTAAGGGGCGGAGGCCAGATGGTCCTGACGCCGCACGAGGGGGAATTTGCCCGCCTCTTTCCCGAAATTGCCGGCGACGACGCACTCTCCAAGATCGAAAAGGCACAGCACGCCGCGCGCGTTAGCCACGCTGTCATCGTCTACAAGGGAGCGGACACGGTCGTCGCCGCACCGGATGGGCGCGCCGTCGTCAACAACAATGCGCCGCCATGGCTGGCAACGGCCGGTTCGGGAGATGTTCTCGCCGGCATCACCGGCGCGCATCTTGCGCAAGGGTTGCCGGCCTTCGAGGCGGCGGCTGCCGCCGTATGGCGACACGGGGCAGCTGGTAGTCAGGCCGGGCGAGGGCTCACGGCCGAGACATTGATCGGCGCCATACCGCCGATGGTGTGAGGTCGGAAACAAAAAAAGCCTCGAGCAGCCGGACTTCCTTTCCTGGAAGGGGCCACTCGAGGCGTCTTTACGTATTTGCTCGGCTCTTAACCGCGAGAGCCCTTGGCGATCGGCTCCTGGTAAGTGAAGCCCATGTCCCAGGGGAAGTAGATCCAGGTGTCCTGGCTCACTT
>NZ_JAEPRP010000288.1:0-5392 GCF_016652895.1 Ensifer sp. SSB1 | reverse complement strand
CCTCACAGTAGGCACCGCTCGCCTGTTCATATTCAAGCGACCGCAGACCGGCGACGGCAGCCTCGCGCGTGCCAAAATAGCGCAAGCTGTCCTGATCTTCCGGGCGGAGGCTGTCGTAATAGTCGATGAAGTTCTTGTAATAGGCCTGGTGATCCCCGGCATCGAGAAACTTGCCGAAGGCCTGATATTCACGCAATGCCAGCTGCGGAGACAGGCGATTGTTCCACTCGTCGCGGCTGAGTTGCGGCTGCCCGTCCGAAGCCTTCTTCGTCTGGCTGAGATAAAGCAATGCGTCGGCGGAGAGGGAGATGCGCGGAGTGGGATCGAAGAAGCTCGCTGCGAGCGCCTGTGCGGCCTGCTCGTCCTTGCTTGGAGAATTCGTCTGCCCGGCGCTGCGCCCTGCAAGATTATTCAGCCCGTCGCCCGATGCTGCGGCCGTCAGCCTGTTCGCGATCTGCATTTGCCGTCTCCGTCTATCTCACGATCCGGCAGCAACACCCTGGTCGTGCAAGAGCGACGACTCGCGGGCGGAACCTATCGTGCAGCGGAGACGTATGGCGCGAAGCTTGCGCGAGGCTGGATACGGTTAAGGATTTCTTAAAGGACGCTCGCCGGTGGCCACATCAAAGAAAAGACGCGAGCTGCTGCACGATCGGAAGGTAAGGCGCGTCGAACAGATCCTCGCGGTCGAAGCGACTTCCCGTTCGATTGACCCTGACGATCCGGCAGTGGGTCTCGCTCATCATGATCGGCACCACCAAGGTTCCGCCGGAAACGAGATGATCGGAAAACATGCGCGGCAGGCTGTTGAAGGCAGCGGTGATCAGGATGCGGTCGAAAGTGCCCTCACCCGGGACACCGGCACTGCCATCGGCATGGCGGACAATGACATTGCGAACGCCTGATTTCTCAAGGTTTTTCTGCGCCGTACCGACGAGCGTCTGGTAGCGATCAATCGTCAGGACTCGTTCGGCCACCCGCCCCATCACCGCAGCGGTAAAGCCGCTGCCGGTGCCGACCTCGAGAACCCGCTGACCTGTTTTCAGGTTCAGACAGTGGAGCAGCCGCACTGCAAAATCGTAGCCTTCCATGAAGGAACCGCAATCGAGCGGAATCGTCCGCTGCGAATAGGCCTCGGCCTGATATTGCGGCGGTGCGAACTGGCCACGCGAGGTCTGCTCGACCGCCTTGAGCAGGTCATGATTGGTAATGCCTGCGGCGCGCAGCCGCAGCACCATCTTGGCAAAACCTTCCTGTTCCGAAACGCGCACGCTCAATCAATGAGCCCCTTCGTTCAAAGCCCGCATCAGGCGGTCCTGGACGCTATAGTCCGTCAGGTCGAGCTTGAGGGGCGTCACCGAGATGTAATTTTCGCGCAGAGCATGAATGTCGGTTCCGGCACGGAAATCACCGAAACGCTCACCGAAGCGCAGCCAGAAGTAGGGAAAGCCGCGGCCATCCGTACGCTCGTCGATCGACAGGCCGAAATCGAGCTTGCCTTGTGACGTCACCTCTATCCCGGCAACCGTGTCGGCTGAGCAGTTCGGGAAATTGACGTTGAGAAGGGTGCCGTCGGGCAGCTCCACCGCCATCAGCTTGCGGATCAGGCTCGGCGCATGCGTCTCCACCACATCCCAAGGCACGGCCTTGCCGACGGCGTGATGATAAGCCTGGCTGAGCGCAATGGAGCGAATGCCCTGCAACGTGCCCTCGATGGCGCCCGCCACCGTACCTGAGTAGGTCACGTCATCGGCCATGTTGGCGCCGATGTTGACGCCCGAAAGCACGAGATCAGGCTTGCGATCCAGCACCTTGCGCACCGCCATGATAACGCAATCGGTCGGCGTACCCCTGAGCGCAAAGCGCTTCTCGGCGATCTGGCGAAGCCGCAAGGGCTCCGACAGCGTCAGAGAATGCGCCAGACCGCTCTGGTCCGCCTCGGGTGCCACGACCCAGACATCGTCCGAAATCGTCCGGGCGACCCTTTCGAGGACCGCCAGACCTTCAGCATGAATACCGTCATCGTTTGTCAGCAGGATCCGCATGGGTGCTGTCCTTCCCTTTGACGTTCGTTCAGACGGCCTTTTCGATGCGCGTCTGGCCGCCCATGTAGGGAACCAGCACATCCGGCACCGACACCGATCCGTCGTCGTTCAGATAGTTTTCAATGACGGCGATCAGCGCACGGCCGACGGCGACGCCGGAACCGTTCAGCGAATGAACGAAGCGCGTGCCTTTGTCTTCCTTGGTGCGGTAGCGCGCATTCATCCGGCGCGCCTGGAAATCACCGCAGACGGAGCAGGACGAGATCTCGCGATAGGTATCCTGCCCCGGCAGCCAGACTTCGAGATCGTAGGTCTTGCGCGCACCGAAGCCCATGTCGCCGGTGCAGAGCGTCATCACCCGGTAATGCAGGCCAAGGCGCTTGAGCACCTCTTCGGCACAAGCCGTCATGCGCTCGTGTTCGTCGACCGAGGTTTCGGCATCGGTGATCGAAACCAGTTCGACCTTGTTGAACTGGTGCTGGCGCAGCATGCCGCGGGTGTCGCGACCGGCCGAACCGGCCTCCGAGCGGAAGGAGGGCGTCAATGCGGTGAAGCGCAATGGCAGTTTTTCGCCTTCGAGGATCTGTTCGCGAACGATGTTGGTGAGCGGCACTTCCGCCGTCGGGATCAGCCAGCGGCCGTCCGTCGTGCGGAACAGGTCTTCGGCAAATTTGGGCAGTTGTCCGGTACCGTACATCGCATCATCGCGCACCAGCAGCGGCGGCTGCACTTCGGTGTAGCCGTGTTCCTGCGTGTGCAGGTCGAGCATGAACTGGCCGAGCGCGCGCTCGAGCCGCGCCAATTGCCCCTTGAGGATCGTGAAGCGCGAGCCAGAAATGCGGGCAGCGCCCTCGAAATCCATGAGGCCGAGCGCCTCGCCGATTTCGAAATGCTCGCGCGGCTGGTGGTTCCACGTGGGCTTGTTGCCTACCACGCGCTTGACGACGTTGCCGGTCTCATCCTCGCCGACCGGAACATCCTCGAGCGGGATGTTCGGAATCCGGGAGAGCGCATCGTTGAGCTCGGCTTCCACCTTGCGGCTGTCTTCCTCAAGGGCCGGCATGGCGTTCTTGAGTTCGGCGACCTCAGCCTTCAGCTTTTCGGCAAGCTCGGCGTTCTTCTGTGCCATGGCCGCGCCGATATCCTTCGAGGCGGCATTGCGGCGCGACTGCATGTCCTGCAGCGACTGCAGGATCGTGCGGCGGCGCTCGTCGAGGGCGATCAGCGACGCCGACAAAGCCTCCGCGCCCCGCTTCGCCAGGGCGGCGTCCAGCATCTCGGCATTTTCACGGATCCATTTGATATCAAGCATTGTCGTTCCACGCGTTGGTCAACTCACGGCGCGAAATTTCGAATGCTCAGCCCTTGGCGGGGCCGACCTCTCCGGAAGATCCTTCCTGCGACTCGGCAGTCTCGCTCTTGAGCGCGTCCGCTGCCCGCTGTCTTTCGACGAGTCGCGCCGTATAGATCGAAATTTCGTAGAGAAGGATGGCGGGCAGTGCAAGGCCGATCTGGGAAACCGGATCGGGCGGCGTCAGCACGGCGGCCACGATGAAGGCGATCACGATCGCGTACTTGCGCTTTTCCGCCAGACCCTGCGAAGTCACGAAGCCGACACGGGCCAGAAGCGTGGTGATTACCGGCAGCTGGAAAACCAGGCCGAAGGCAAAGACCAGCGACATGATCAGGCTCAGATATTCCGAGACCTTCGGCAGCAACTGGATGGCCACCTGGCCCTCACCGCCGCCCTGTTCCATCGCCAGGAAGAACCACATCACCATCGGCGTGAAGAAGAAGTAGACCAGGGCGCCGCCGAGCAGAAAGAGAAGCGGCGATGCAATGAGAAACGGCAGGAATGCGGCCCGCTCGTTCTTGTAGAGACCCGGAGCCACGAATTTGTAGATCTGCGCTGCAATCACGGGAAACGCGATCACTAGCGCGCCGAACATCGCAACCTTGATCTGCGTGAAGAAGAATTCCTGCGGAGCCGTATAGATCAGCTCGACATTGCGATGGTTGAGCCCAGCCCAGCCCACTGCCCATTTGAACGGCAGAACCAGGAGGTTGAAAAGGCCCTTGGCAAAGTAGAAGCAGACGAGGAACGCAATGAAGAACGCGCCAATGGCCCACATCAGGCGCTTGCGCAATTCGATCAGATGCTCGATCAGCGGCTGCGGCCGGTCCTCGATATCGCCGCTCATGCTTCACCTTTCTTGCGCGTGCTGGCGCGCGGCTTGGACGTCTTGGCAGCGGGCTCCGCTGGAGCGGGCTTCGACGACTTCTTCTCGGCCACCGCCTTTGCGGGCGCCTTTGCCGGAGGTTTGGGTGCGGCAGCCTTGGGCGCTGCGGTCTTCTTTGCGACCGGTGCCGGATCGGCCTTTGCCCTCGGCGCCCGCTTGGGCTTTTCGGCTGGGGCGGCAACCTCGGCGCGTTCCAGCTGGCGCGTGGCCGAGCCTACGGCCGCAACTGCAACCGGGTCTGCGGGTTTCGTTTCCGCCGCAGCCACCGGAGCGACCGCGATCGGCTCCGCAGTCGCGGGCTCGGCGGTATCGGTTGTGGCGGGCTTGTCGGGCGTTGCAGCCTTCTGCAGGTCCGATTTGATATCATTGCCCATCTGGCGAAGCGGATTGATCGCATCCCTGAGCGCATTGGCCGGGTTGAGACTTTGCGCATCGCTGATGGTCTTGCGGACCTCGTCGAGGTCCGCTTCGCGCAGCGCTTCGTCGAACTGCTGACGGAACTCCGAGGCCATGCCTCGCATCTTCGCCGTCATGCGGCCAAAAGCCCGCAGCATAGGCGGAAGATCCTTCGGCCCGACAACGACGATCAAAACGATGGCGATGACGACAAGCTCGGTCCAGCCGATATCAAGCATTCGAAATGTCCTGCAAACCCATGAAGGAACTGGTCCGGTACCGATACCGGACCGGTTCCATCGACGCCAGACCGTTAGCGAACTTCGTCAGACTTGTGGTCAACGGTCTTGCTGTCGAGCGTCTTGTCGGTCGCGCCTGCTTCCTCGTCGCTCATGCCCTTCTTGAAGTTCTTGATGCCCTTCGCAACATCGCCCATCAGTTCGGGAATCTTGCCACGACCGAACAAGAGCAGCACCACGACCAACACGATCAGCCAGTGCCAAATGCTAAAGGAACCCATGCTCTTACTCCTCTGAGCCTACCCCGATATAGGCTCTATCACATGTCAATTTTCAGGCGTGCGCTAATCACGCCCTTCGTTGCGACAGAACCTAAGATGCAGAACCATCTTTTTCAAACAGTAATATATCCCGCTCGTTAACTGAAAGCATTACATCGCGCAATCCTTGCGGCAATTGGTCCGCGCGGATA
>NZ_JAEPRP010000286.1:0-5444 GCF_016652895.1 Ensifer sp. SSB1 | reverse complement strand
AAACACCTCCGGAGCGCATCCGGAGGTGTTTTGGGTTTATCGCCTTGAATTTGCCAAAAGAACTGACACATCGGGAGATGTGAGGCCGAGGGCCACTGAAGACAACAATGGCCGCAGCACTCAACAAACAGGGCGGCAGGACGGAGCGTCATGAAACGACCACTTGCGGCCACCGGATGGATTTTGCTGACGACGACCATCCTTCTGTTCGCCCTCGTTCCGCTCGACCCCTTCCTGTCGCAAAAGGCGCAGGGCTTGCCGGCAGGCATTGTCGACTTCAACAAAAAGATCACCGACTTCGGCCGCTTCGGCTGGATGATCTACCTCTCCGCCATCGTCCTGGCCGCCGCTTTCGTCCTGCGCCGCGCCGCCACCCAAGGGCCCTTTCAGCGCAAGGCAAGCACCGCCCGTGATCTTGCGGCTTATTTCCTGCTGACGATCGGCAGCGCCAGCGCACTGGTCCATACGCTGAAGTTTCTCATTGGGCGTGCCCGGCCCGAGCTTTTCGCCGAACTCGGCGCCTATAGCCTGACGCCGTTTGCCACCACCGATCTCTACGAAAGCTTCCCCTCCGGCCATTCGACGGCAGCCGGCGCCTTCTTCGGCGTCTTTGCCATGTTGTTGCCGAACCTCCGACCGCTCTTTCTGGTCCTCGCGCTGACCATCGGCGTTTCCCGTGTCGTCGTTGGCGCGCATTATCCGAGCGACGTCGCGGCGGGACTGCTGCTTGGTCTCTGGACGTCAGTGATGATGGCGTTTCTGTTTGCCAGGTTCGGTCGGCTGTTTCGCCTGGGTGAGGGCGGATGGCCGCTCGTGGGACGCAGCGACCCGAGCCCATAAAAAAGCCGGCGCGGAGGCCGCGCCGGAGTCAGGAGAGCCGTGATAGCTCGGGGAAGATCTGGAGCAGTCCCGGCATTGCCGCCGGAACTGCAGCATTTCAAGCCTAGTCCATCGCGTGGATGTCGCGGTCCTTCGTTTCCGGCAGGAACAGCAGGCCGATGACCAGCGTGATGCCTGCGAAGACGATCGGGTACCAGAGACCGTAGTAGATATCGCCCTGGGCAGCACTCATCGCGAAGGCCGTTGCCGGAAGCAGGCCGCCGAACCAGCCGTTGCCGATGTGGTAGGGCAGCGACATGCCGGTGTAGCGGATGCGGGTCGGGAAGAGTTCGACCAGCAGCGCGGCGATCGGGCCGTAGACCATCGTCACATAGATGACGAGCACTGTCAGAACGGCGATGATCGTCGTCCAGTTGACGCTGGCGGGATCGGCCACCATTGCATAGGTGCCGCCGCCGGCAATCGTATAGACGGCCATTTCGGTGGCAGCGCCGACTTCATCCTTGGTCAGCAGCTTGTCGGCGACCAGCTTGTCGGCCGGAACCATGGTCTTTTCGCCACCGCGAACAGCGGCCGCATCGAGCGACAGTTCCGGATTGGCGGCAACAAAGCCGTCAAGCTTGGATTCCGGAACCTTGGCGGCACCACGTACCAGCGGGTAGCCGGCATTGTGGAGGGCCATGTTGACCTGCTTTTCGAAGGCACCGTTGGCAGCCTTGGCACCATCGCCTGCAGCGACCGCGTCGTAGCTGTTGATCGTGGTTTCGCCAACCTTGACCGTCGCGGCCGTACCGGCAGCCGCCGTCGTCACGACATCATAGGGTACCGAGTTCTTGGTCAGGAATGCGGTTGCGATATCGCACGAGGTGGTGAACTTCGCCGTGCCCGTAGGGTTGAACTGGAATTTGCAATCGCCGGGGGCCGCGGTCACCGTCGCGCGGACGGTTGCCTGTGCTTGAGCGAGCGCCGGGTTACCGGCCCAGGTCAGTGCCTTGAACAGCGGGAAGTAGGTGAGCATCGCAAGCAGCAGGCCGGCCATGATGATCGGCTTGCGGCCGATCTTGTCGGAGAGCCAGCCGAAAAGCACGAAGAAGCCCGTGCCGATCAACAGCGAAACGGCAACCATGATGTTGGCCGACTGCCCGTCCACCTTGAGCACGCCGGTCAGGAAGAACAGCGCGTAGAACTGGCCGGAATACCAGACGACGGCCTGGCCGACGACGGCGCCGAACAGCGCCAGCAGCGCGATCTTAGCGTTCTTCCACTGGCCGAAAGCTTCCGACAGCGGCGCCTTGGAAGTCTTGCCCTCTTCCTTCATCTTCTTGAAGGCCGGCGACTCGTTCATCTTCAGACGAATCCAGACCGAGATGCCGAGAAGCACGCACGACAGCAGGAACGGGATGCGCCAGCCCCAGGCGGCAAAGGCTTCCTTGCCGAGGGCGAACTGCACGAGCAGGATCACCACCAGCGACAGGAACAGGCCGAGCGTCGCCGTGGTCTGGATCCAGGAGGTAAAGTAGCCACGCCGCCCGTTTGGCGCGTGCTCGGCCACGTAGGTCGCGGCACCGCCATATTCCCCACCGAGCGCCAGGCCCTGCAGCATGCGCAGAACGATGAGCAGGATCGGTGCAGCGATGCCGATCGAGGCGGCGCCGGGCAGGATGCCGACCAGGAAGGTCGACAGACCCATGATCAGGATCGTCACGAGGAAGGTGTATTTGCGGCCGACGAGGTCACCCAGGCGACCGAAGACCAGGGCGCCGAACGGGCGAACCAGGAAGCCCGCAGCAAAGGCCAGAAGCGCGAAGATGTTACGCGTCGTTTCCGGGTAGGAGCTGAAGAAGGTCGCGCCGATATAGACGGCGAGCGAACCGTAGAGATAGAAGTCGTACCATTCGAACACGGTACCAAGCGACGAGGCGAAGATGACCTTCTTCTCCTCGCCGGTCATCGGACGCGTTTTTGCGTCGTCCGCTGTCGCGACATTTGCCATTTTGTTTATCCTCCACTCCAAAACAGCTTGTTGGAGCGCCCATTGGCTGGTCCGGCATTCCTCCCTAGAACGTCCGGACGTGGTGCGCCTGGTGAAGAGGATGTCAGAAAACCACCGGCGCAGGCAGAGATGCTTTCGGCTTATGACTTTCGTCTAATGCGGCGATCGACCGCGGCAACGTCCGGGAACGCGTTGCCGGACCGCGATGTCTTGACTCTTCCTCAAAACCGCGTAAGAGCAGCGACGAACGAGGAAATCACCACCATGCGACCGATCGGTCCAGCCATCGCTGCTTTGATCCTGCCGGCTCTTGCCGCGGGGCAGGATGTCGATTTTTCGTTCGCTTGCAAAACAACGGCCAAAACGACGACGAAAACCGTCTGACGTCTCTGGCCCTCCGCTCTCTCCCCGGTTTGGCCGGGGACAGGAACCCTCGCGGCAGTTCGCGCGGTTTCCCCCTCACCCGACGAGGAGAGACAGAAAAGAGAGCTTAGATCATGGGTTTCAAGATTGCAGTCGCAGGCGCCACCGGCAATGTCGGCCGGGAGATGCTGAACATCCTTTCCGAACGCGGCTTTCCCGCGGATGAAGTTGTCGCGCTTGCTTCGGCCCGCTCCCAGGGCACGGAAGTTTCCTTCGGCGACAAGACCCTCAAGGTCAAGAACCTCGAAAACTACGATTTCTCCGACACCGATATCTGCCTGATGTCGGCTGGTGGCGCCGTTTCGCTCAAGTATTCGCCGAAGATCGGCCAGCAGGGCTGCGTCGTCATCGACAACTCTTCGGCCTGGCGTTACGACGCCGAAGTGCCGCTGATCGTGCCGGAAGTGAACCCGGACGCGATCACGCAGTTCACCAAGAAGAACATCATCGCCAACCCGAATTGCTCGACCGCCCAGCTCGTCGTCGCGCTGAAGCCGCTGCACGACCATGCCAAGATCAAGCGCGTCGTCGTCTCGACCTACCAGTCGGTTTCGGGCGCCGGCAAGGACGGCATGGACGAGCTGTTCAATCAGACCCGTGCGGTCTTCGTTGCCGATCCGATCGAATCGAAGAAGTTCACCAAGCGCATCGCCTTCAACGTCATCCCGCACATCGACGTGTTCATGGAAGACGGCTACACCAAGGAAGAGTGGAAGGTGCTGGCCGAAACCAAGAAGATGCTCGATCCGAAGATCAAGGTGACCTGCACCGCCGTGCGCGTCCCTGTTTTCATCGGCCACTCGGAATCGGTCAACATCGAGTTCGAAAACGAGATCACGGCCGACCAGGCGCGCGACATCCTGCGCGAGGCGCCGGGTTGCCTTGTCGTCGACAAGCACGAGAACGGTGGCTACGTCACGCCTTACGAAAGTGCCGGCGAAGACGCGACCTACATCTCGCGTATCCGTGAAGACGCGACCGTTGAAAACGGCCTCAACATCTGGGTCGTTTCCGACAACCTGCGCAAGGGTGCAGCACTGAACGCGATCCAGATCGCCGAGCTCCTTGTCAACCGCGGCCTCATCAAGCCGCGCAAGCAGGCAGCCTGAAAGAAACGGTAGAGCAGTTCATCCCGCCGAGCCCATTCGGGCTTGGCGGGTTTCCTGTTTCACGATCGCGGGTCATTTCGCCCGGCTTCACGTGAAACCACGAAAAAGTTACCGCCGCTTCCGGCAGGTGACACGGCCGGCGAAGGCTGGCATTTTTGAAAGCGATGAGATTCGGGCTATGACGGGGTATTTCATGCACAGGGCAAAGTGCGTAGCGGTGGGGCTTGCTGCCCTGGTTTCGACTGCAGTTTTTCCGGCGGTGGCATCCGCCGCCCAATGCGGCAATGACGGCAGCGGCTTTTCCGCCTGGGTACAGAACTTCAAGCAGGAGGCCTCCGGCAACGGCATCAGCCCTCAGGTGCTCGATCGTGCCCTGTCCGGCGTCTCCTACAACAAGGCGACGATCCGCGCCGACCGCGGCCAGAAGAGCTTCAAGCTCTCGCTTGACCAGTTCATGCAGAAGCGCGGCGGGCAGGTGATCATTTCGCGTGGCAAGAAGATGAAACAGCAGAATGCTGCGCTCTTCACCAGCATCGAACGCCGTTTCGGCGTGCCGGCCGGCCCGCTGATCGCCATCTGGGGCATGGAAACCGGTTTTGGCGGCTTCATGGGCAAGGAGCATACGCTCTCGGCCGTTTCGACGCTCGCCTATGACTGCCGCCGTTCGGACTACTTCACCGACCAGCTCTATGCCGCCCTGCAGCTCGTGCAGCGCGGCGACCTGAGCCCGGATGCGCGCGGTGCTGCCCATGGCGAGATCGGCCAGACACAGTTCCTGCCGGCCAACGTGTTGAAATTCGGCGTCGACGGCGACGGCAACGGCCATATCGACATGGTTCGCTCCAAGGCCGATGCACTGGCCTCGACCGCCAACTTCCTGCGCGGCCACGGCTGGCAGCCTGGCGCCGGCTATCAGCCCGGCCAGGCGAATTTCGTTGCGATCCAGGGCTGGAACGCGGCAACCGTCTACCAGCAGGCGATCGCCATCATCGGCGCCGAGATCGACGGCCTCTGATCGTCACCAGTTTGCGCATCCCTTGGGATGCGCTAAACGTTTCGAAAGAATGCAAAGCCCGGTT
>NZ_JAEPRP010000287.1:0-5480 GCF_016652895.1 Ensifer sp. SSB1 | reverse complement strand
CCGCCGAGGAGTACGAGTTCGCCGAATGGCGCTTTGCGCGGGTCTCGACGGATTACCATGTCGAGTTCAGGAGCTTCTTCTAAGCTGGCGCGGCTGACGCCGGACTTCAGATTGTCGGGCACGACCAGGCGGGGCACATTCTTGCCGGAATAGTCGACGAAGACCTTGTCGCCGGCCGCATGCTCCTGACGCATCGTCGGCGACAGGCGCCGCTCGAACCCACGGAACAGCTCGCAGAAACGGCTGTAGCCGTAGCCGTCGGGGTGGACGCCGCGATATTCCTCCCACAGGATCAGCAGCGTCACGCCGGGCTTCTTCAATTCGATAGAGAGCTGCGCCCAGTTCGGCTCGTGACGTCGCCGTTGGCCCTGCTTAACGCCGGCGCGGGCGAAAAGCCGAGACTCCAGAGCATCGTCTGTCAGTTCTCCCGGCAATGGCCAGCTCAGCCCCGCCATCGCAGCCCGCTTCAGGTTATCCTGGACGGTGCTGCGGGCAACGCCGAGGATCACCGCAATCTCTCGGCTGCTTGTCCCGCTTCCGGCAAGCCGGAGCATCTGTCGTAATTGTCGCATGGTCAGCCTTCTCTTTGCTGGCATCAAAGTCTCCTCGTGTACCGGGAGGCTTGATGCCAAAGTTGCTGACCCAAGGGGTATCTTCAGAGCCGGAAACCGGCCGGTCTTTGATTGGAATCGTGGCCGGCTTCAAATCGGAACGGTGGCCGGATTTTGATCGGAATAGTGGCCGGCTTCAGATCGGAATCGCAGTCAGAATGGTCGGCTGCAGGAAATATCCCTTTTCAAAGCCATCGGGACGCTCGCCGCCATATGCGACAGTCGCACCCGCGTCTCGCGCAGCGGCAATAGCGCGCCGAACGTGGGCATACTGGCGCTCTGATACGAGGGGACCAAGAAGCATGCCCACTATGAGCCCGTCACCGATTGCAAGCTTCTTCGCCTCCACGAGAAGGCGCGCCAGCAGCTGTTCATATATCCGGTCCTGTACCAACACTCTCGATGTGGCAGAAAAACCTGCCCCTGGTTCCAGAAGATGCCGAACATGATCCATTCGACGGCCTGTTCGATGTCGGCGTCACCGAAGACGATAAAGGGTGATTTGCCCCCCAGCTCAAGGCTCACTCGTTTGATGTCCCGCGCAGCAGCGGCCATGACTTTCGAGCCCGTCGGGACAGAACCGGTAAACGCGAGTTTGTCGATCCCGGGATGATCAGTGAGTGCCTGGCCGGCTTCCACCCCCAGCCCTGGCACGATATTTTGGACGCCCGCAGGCAGCTCGATTTCGTCAGCGATCGCAGCAAGCTCGAGCGCCGTGAGGGGCGTCAGTTCCGATGGTTTCAGTACCATCGTGCAACCAGCGGCGAGTGCTGGCGCGACTTTCCAAGCCGCCATCAGCAGTGGATTTCCAGGGGATGATTGCCGCAGCCACACCAACCGGTTCCTTCAGTACTTTTGACGAAAACCGCGGATCGGGAAGATCGAGCGCCTCTTCGCGGCCATTGTCCAGCTGTTCGGCAAGGCCCGCATAAAAATCGAAACAGCCAGCAGCGTCGCACACTCGGCTTCCGGCAAGGGTTTGCCGTTGTCGAGCACTTCGAGCTTGGCAAGGTCAGGCTTCCGAATGGCACGCTGTTGAAACTCGTCACTTCCCATAAGTTGATTATCTATTCAGTGCCTCGAGGGCACGCTGCAGCTCCTTGTCTTCCTGTGCGCTGATCTTGCTCAGCGGCTTGCGCACGTTACCAGTTCCGTAGCCGCGTAGTTGGGAGGCCCGCAGAACGGAAGGCGTGTACTTCGTTCTCCAGATGAAAAGAAGCGACGGGAGCATGCGCTGCCAGAGCTCAAGGGCCTCGGAATGGCGCTTGTTGATAACTAGATCATAAAGTTTGACAGCTTCGTAGGGCATGTAGTTGGCTCCGCCCCAGATTACGCCCTTGGTGCCGGCCATCAGTGCGTAGACGGTGGTCGTGTCGCAGCCATTGAGAACGCCGGGCGTGACCTGGAGATATTCCTGGTGGGTCGAAAGGTCACCAGCGCTGTCTTTGATGTAGTTGAAGTTCTTTAACTCGACGAGGCGCTTCAATAGGTCGGTCGAGACGGAGATTCCGGTGGCCTGCGGGATGTTGTAGCCGACGATGTCGATGCTGATCGCGCTGTCGATTTCCTTGTAGAATTCGAACAGCCCGTCATCATCTGATGGGCCCTCGAAGTAGGGCGGAAGGATCATCAGCGCGTCGGCACCAACCGATTCAGCGTGCTTCGAGCGACGGATGACCTCGTCCACGTTCAGAGCGGACGACTGGCATATGACCTTGCACCGGCCGTCGATGCGCTTCGTGCCGATCTCATAGAGCTGATTGCACTCCTCTTCGGTCAGGTAGGGATGCTGACCGGTCCCCGCGCCCAACACCAGACCATGAACCCCGGCGTTGACGTATTTGTCGATGAGTTCCTCGTAGATCTTGAAATTGATGCCGCCGTCGTCGTTGAACGGCGTCTGCATCGCAAGATTGATGCCTTCGAGATTTGCCATCATAAAGTTCCTTTCAGTTTCGCTCAAACCTCGGCGCCGGCCTTCTTGAACCGTCGCCCGGTTACGAAGCGCACCCCAAGGGACGTGATCAGTTTCGGATAGGCTCGACGCGGCGGTATTTTCCGCTTTAGAATTTCAATCACAGGCGACGATCGGCCAGCCGCCAGTTCTGCGACCGCCTTCCCAAAGGCTGTTCCTCTCGACACTCCCGTCCCATTGCAGAAGGCTGCCCCGTATACGTTTTCGGCCAACTGCCCGAAAACCATGCCACCATTTTGCGAGAGGGTAAGGAGACCACCCCAGCTTGCCTCGAAACCGATTTTGGAAAGTTCGGGCCACCGTCGGTCGAACGCTACCAGCTGGTTTTGGCGGGCATCCATCACCTCAGGAAGCGTCATTTTGAAGTTGTTTGCGTAGGAGTAGACGTTTCGCAGGAACAAGCGGTTATCTACGGTCCTTCTGACAGTGGTTCCGAAACTGTCTGCAGGGATCAGTCCGTAAGCTGGGCGATCACCGACGCTTGCCAGTTCCGCGTCCGTCAACTGCCGCGTCATGCTGGCGAAGGTGTAAACGGGAATTGCGGTGTTCGGATAAAAGCCGAACTTCGTCAGGTATCCGGCCGCGCAGATAATGACTTTCTTGGCGCGGATAGTGCCCGTCGCAGCTTCGAAGGTGTGGCGTGGCGAACCATACCGCACGCCCGTTATGGGAGTGTTTTCGTGAACTGTAACATTTCTCGGCAACAGCCTCGTCGCGTTCTTCAGGTATTTGGCGGGCTGAATGAGAATCGTGCCTGGGTGGTGAAGGGCGGCGATATAATGCTTCGAACCGGTTATCGCCTGAATCTCTTCCCGCTCCACCCACCGATACTGCTGCCCCATGCGATCCAGTGCCTTCGAGAAGCTCAAGAGGTCGGCGACGCCGTGGTGGGTCGCCGCGCTATGATACTTACCTTGTGGATCCCAATCGCATTCGACGCCGAGTTCTTCGACGGCCGAACGGAGATAGGCGTTCCCATCAAGATTTGCCGAAAGTTCGTCCAGGTTGCCCTGGATGTCCTCGACAAAATCATGCTTGCGGGGATTGTGCGCAAGATCGATCGCAAAGCCCATGCACCGCCCGGCTGCATTGTTTCCTATCCGGCCAGCATCGACGAGAATAACCGATGCGTCCGGCTGAATCTCCGCAAATCGGCGAGCTGCATGCAAGCCCATCCAACCTCCACCAATCACGAGGCAGTCGCATTCCACGTCACCGCGAAGAGGCACGATCGGGAGTTCCGGGCCCGATGTAAGGTACCATCCGGAGTGGGTCGCCTCGATTTGCGGCGGCTGTACGGCGATGCGACGGTCGTAATGGGTTGCAGAACTCATGCATTTCTCTCTGGCAAGCCGTGTTTTACGGTTCCAAGAAAGTAGTCGTCATTCTGATCACACTGTAGACGAAAAAGAAGACGCCTGATATAAATCCAGCTCATGTCAAAGCTTCGCTATATGCTGCCTTCTTCTCAATCACTATTTGTGTTTGAAGCTGCAGCCAGGAATCTCAATTTCAAACTCGCCGCTGCGGAATTGAACGTCACGCAACCGAGCATTTCGCATGCGATCAAGGCCCTTGAGCGTCACTGCAAAGTGGATTTGTTTGTGCGCGACAATAGAGGAGTGCAGCTTACCGAGGCAGGAAGGTTGCTTTACGATAGCGTTCGCTCCAGTTTTCAGCGCATTGAACAGAGCCTAAAGACCATCACTTCGAACGACACTCACTACATTACCGTGGCGGCCTCGACGTCCCTCGCGGCGCATTGGCTGGTCCCCAAACTATCGACTTTTCAGCAGCGCCATCCTGGCATCAAAATCAAAATTGTTACCACCGACCGTGACGTTGAACCTGATCATCAGGTTGACATGACGATCTGGGTGCGGCAGCGACGCTTCGAGCGGCCCAATAGCTGGTATATGTGCGACGAAATAGTTTTTCCGGTCTGCTCGCCGGCCTATCTGGCCAGTAAACCTTCGATGCATTCCGTTGACGATCTGGCGGGACATCGGCTCATCCACTCATTCGACCCACATCGTAAACGCATGGGGTGGAGCGAATGGCTGGGGATGCTCAATAGCGCGTCATCAGTGATTGAACCGGATGTTGTCTTCAACGACTATCAATTAGCTATCCAGGCCGCCCTCGCCGGCGAAGGTGTCGCCCTGGGTTGGGCGCTGACCACAGATTTGCTTCGGCGCGACAAGTTACTCGTGCGGCCCTTGGCAGTGGAGCTTCGGACGCAAAGCGCCTTCTTTTTGATCGCGAATGAGCGGAGTTCGAAGTCGGCGGCAATGCAACTACTTGTAGAATGGGTGGTGGAAGAGGCTCAGGCTTCTTAGCCAACGGCTTGCCTGAAGTGCGTCCACCGCAAGTCAGTCGATGTGTGATCAACGAAGATGCACGCCGGGAGCTTCAACAATGCCGTGGTATGAGGCTGCTTAATGTCAGTGATCTTTTTATTTCGGCTGACCGCGGAATTGGTAAAGACAACGTGTCGTATGTCGGTGACGACCACGAACTCCTCGGGACACAAATGTTTGCTCATCCATGCGAGGTCACGCTGAAGAGTTGCGCCCGGAACCACGGCAAAGAAGGCCGTCGGTGAAAGCCTCGTGATCGTCAGGTCGCTCTCGATGCCGCCACGATCGTTCAGCATTTGAGTATATAGACTATGCGACCAACCGGCACGTCGATCTGGTTGGCGCAGAGCCTTTGGAGAAACGAAAGCGCATCGCGCCCTTCGACCCGGATCTTGCCGAAGGAGGTCATGTCGAACAGGCCGACGCCGTTTCGAACGGCGAGATGCTCGTCCCTCTGGTTCTCGAACCAGTTCTGCCTTTTCCAGGAATAGCGGTACTCGCGCTCCTGGTCTTCCCTGGCAAACCAGTTGGCCC
>NZ_JAEPRP010000285.1:0-5549 GCF_016652895.1 Ensifer sp. SSB1 | reverse complement strand
AGTCTATCGGATCGAGGAATAGGCGTCTCTCGTCGTTGTTCACAGACTGATAGAACCGCTTGCCGGGGCCAGTCGATCCCGGTTCCCGGCTGATCGCCGGCGCTAATGCTGAACCTCCTGCGGCGGGCCTTTTAACCGGTCAAGCGGTGCGCGAACGGGCTTCGGCCGCTGCGCTAAACCTGCGCCTGGTACGCTCATTGTTGCTTCGGCAGGGAAAGGATGGCCCTGCCCCCTCTCCCCCGCAAGGGGAAAATCGGTCTCCCCGTCCTTCCTTCGCTCGCGGTGGCTCGCTGCGTGCAGGATCGGCCCGGATCCGCTCCGCGGATCGCGCGCGCCCCTCCGGGCGGGTGATCCCCCTCCGATTTGTCCCCTTGCCCCCTCTCCCCCGCTGTTCCGCACGAGCTCGAGAGCAGGAGCGGGCTCCTGCCCCTTCGGGCACGAGGGTCGCTTCGCGGGAAAAGGAAAAGGGAAAAATCATGACCGAGATCATTAGCATTGCATTGAACAAGCTGGACGCCGACCCAAAGAATGTCCGCAAGATCTACGGCGCTGAGGGCGTCGAGGCGCTGGCTTCGAACATCCGAGAAGACGGCTATCGCCTTTTGCAGAACCTCGTTGTTCGCAAGGGCTGCAAGAAGGGGCGCTACTTCGTAATGGCGGGAGGCCGACGCCTTGCCGCGCTCAATCTGCTGGCCGAGGCTGGGGAGATCGCCAAGGACTTCCCTGTCGAGTGCAAGGAGCGCGAAGGAGAAATCGCTACGGAAATCAGCCTTGCCGAGAACATCATGCGCGAGGACATGCACCCGCTCGATCAGTACGAGGCATTCGACGCGCTTGCCAAGCAAGGCAAAGACGTGGCCGACATTGCGGCTCGATTCGGCACGACCGAAATCGTCGTTCGCAGGCGGCTGGCGCTCGCCCGCGTGTCGCCGGTGCTGTTGAAGCTATACCGTGACGAGGACATGAGCTTTGCGCAGCTATCGGCCTTCACCGTCAGCGATGACCACCAAAGGCAGGTGACAGTTTGGAACTCGCTTTCGTCTTGGAACCGCGAGCCCCACTCGATTCGGCGAGCCCTCACGGAGGAAATGATACCAGCGACGGACAAACGCATTCAGTTCATAGGGGGACTGGCGGCTTACGAGGAAGCCGGTGGACCGGTAAAACGCGACCTGTTTGATGACCGCAACGCCGGTTACGCCTTGGATGCGGCTTTGGTTGAGAAGCTGGTCGCCGAAAAGCTCGAGGCGGCCGCCGCCACTGTTCGCGCCGAAGGCTGGAAATGGATTGAGTGCTCCGCGACCGCGCCCGTCGGCTATCACACGATGAAACGACATTACCCGGAAGGCATCGCTCTTTCCGAGGAAGATCAAGCCGCGCTTGATTCAGCACAGACGGAGTATGACGATCTTGCTCAATCATTCGAAAACGGCGTGGCCGACGACGAAGCAGAGACAAAGCTCAAGGAAGTCGAAAGACGTATCGACGCGCTCAATGCCCGCGCGGAGGCCTACAGCCCTGAGGCGCTGGAACAGGCGGGAGCCTTCGTTTTCCTCGACTACTACGGTCGCCTCGCCTGCGAGCGCGGTTTCGTAAAGACAGACGAGAACGCGGAAACGGAGGATAGGGACGACGAGGGCGAGAGCCTGCAGGACGGCAAGGGCAAGGGAGAGCCCAAGGTACCTGCCATCAGCCACTCGGCTGCGCTGATCGAGGACCTGACGGCTCACAAGACCGCCGCGCTGCGCATCGAACTGGCCAACAACCCGGAGGTGGCGCTTGTCGCCGTGGTTCACGCCATGCTGTTGCGCGTGGCCTACCCGTATCACTCGGAGCAGAGCGCGCTTCAATTGTCGCTCACCCATGAGCGATTAGAGCCTTCGATGAAGGACGCCGAAAGTTGCAAGGGACTTACCGCATTTAACGACCTTGCGGACAACTATGGTCATCACCTCCCGGGCAATCCCGCCGATCTGTTTGACTGGCTGATGGAGCAACCACAAGACACCGTGCTTTCGTTGCTGGCCTTTGGGGCGGCGCACTCTGTCAATGCGGTGGAGAAGAAGTTCACGGATCGGAAGAAGGGCATCGAGCAGGCAAACCAGCTTGGCCACGCGCTCAAGGTGTACATGCAGGACTGGTTTGAAACAACGGGCGACAGCTATTTCAGGCACGTCAACCGGACGACCATCGAGCTGGCTGTCGCCGAGGCAAAAGGCAGTGAAGCGGAACTGTCGGTTCGCGCTGCCGCCAAGAAATCCGAAGCAGTGACGATCGCAGATCGTGTTGTTGCCGGAAGCGGCTGGCTACCGTCCCCTGTTCGCTTAACATTGCCCGAGGTGGACGCTGAAATTGAAGCCGGGCGCAACCCTGACGACAATGAGTTCCCCGAAGCGGCTGAGTAAGCTCAGTCGCGGGCCGGTCACGTTCTTCTCCCCGTGATCGGCCCTCCCGCTTCCGAACCCGATGATCAGGAGCCAGGGTCGACCTGGCTCTAATCACGTCGAGAGGAGGCCCATTCCCCCTCCCCTCGAACACCCCTTCCCGCCCATGGATTGTCCGATCCGGACACTGAATACGCATCAATTTGCTTCGACTATAGGCGGTTGCGCATGGAGGCATCGTTTGCGAAAATGGGAGAAAATTACCGAAAAACCAGTCAATTGTAAGAGGCTTTAGTCGCCTTGGGGGCCATCTGATGGCGCACGTTGTTGCGCCAATATGCTTTCTATCGCTATGTTCCCGAAGCAGCGGAATCGGTTCAAATTCCGGCTGCCAATCTGACCATCATTTTGCGGAGAGACACCCGACCAGAAAAGAAAAACCGCTCCCGAAAAATTCCGGAAGCGGTCTGCGAGTCGATAATTTAGCCAAATGCTTTCTCGCAGACCCTCCCTTCCCTGTCAACGATGAATGCACCTATTCGGTGAACGGCGAAGCTTTGCCTGGTCTCAAAATGGAGACGAGGAATGGGGGAAACCCAAATGAACCTGCGGCCCACCGGTCGCCGGATAACCCCGCAGCGTGCCCATTTCCGTCGACTGGCAGAGTCGGCGGAAATGGGCGCAGTTACACGCGCCCAGTTGACGATACTTGTTCAAAGCCTTCCATGCGTGGGCTTGATCAACGGAACGGAAAGCCATCTGCTGTTAGCTCTGATCAACACGGCCCAGGGCGACACATTCGACAAATCGGGTCGTCCGATCATATTTAAGTCCAACCGGCAACTGGCGTTCGAAATCGGCCGATCGGTCGGTCGCGTCAGCCGTATGTTGTCGCGGCTGTTCGACGCCGGCCTGATCACCATGCAGGATAGCGGCAACTACAAGCGCTATCCCATACGCAATAGTGAAGGCGAGATAACGGATGGATGCGGGATCGACCTGCGCATTTTGATCGTTCGGTTTGCCGAACTCGATGAGTTGGTCAGGCGGGCACGCGCCGAGAAGAAGGCTGCAGATGCGGCTTCACGGCGCTACCGAGGGGCGCTCCGCAACGCTCGCCAAGCCCTAGCGATCGCCACCGAGCAGACCGAGCGAGTTGTGAAACTGATCGAAGGCCGCATCGACCGCGTCAGCGATCGTGTCGGGGTCGCCGGAAAGGCCACCAGCAGCGTGTTGCGTCGGGCAACAGCCCTTTTGGAGTGGTTCGTCGAGCGTTTGATGCGACTTCCGCGTCGATCAGCAGAAGGGCATGAGAGCCGGCATGTGACATGCCCGCATGTCGAAAACGACATGCACAAACAGACTACAACCCCCTATTCTCTTGCAGATAGTAACGATGAACGGCGTTCGGCTGACGCCGAACAACGCAATTCCGTTAAGGCTGGCTTCGCCAGCAAATGGGCTTTTGAGGAAAGCCTGAGGCGACGCCGGAGCGAAATCAACCGGCCACAGCACTTGCCGCAGGCAAAGGTCGCCTTGCAAGACGTGGTGAGAGCATTGCCCGCATTGAAGACCTACGGGTTTACGCCCGCCAACTGGGGAGACTTGGCGCGCGCCGCGCCGCTGATGTGCCGATTTGTCGGGATCTCCGAAGATGCCCGGCGCCGCGCCGTCGAACAGATGGGCGAGCAGCAAGCCGCCGTTGCGGTCGCCGTTACGCTAGAGAAATACGACCGGCAGGACGTTAAGTCGCCGGGGGGTTATTTGCGGGCCCTTACGGACCGCGCCGCCGCGGGCGAATTGCATCTAGCCCGCTCTGTTTTCGGGCTCGCCGCCCGAAACTCCAAGGAGATCAAACATTGAGACGCAAAGCTTTACCGGCGTTTTTCGCCATCCTCGTTGTCATTGGTAGTTCGGCCGACGCGGCCGACCTTTTGGGCCGAGCCCGAGTCATTGATGGCGATACCATCAATATTCGAAACCAGCGCATCCGGATCGCGGCCATTGATGCCTGCGAACGCGATCAGACCGAATTGAAAGACGGAAAGATATGGCGCTGTGGCGTCGCAGCCCGGAGCCACCTCGGCAAAATGATCGACGGACAGCATGTGCGCTGTGACATCATTGACCAGGATCGGTATCGGCGCCTGGTCGGCCAGTGCTTTCTCGGCGACATCGATATCGGGCTTGCGATGGTGAAAGCCGGAATGGCAGAGGCAATGTTGCGGTATTTGCCGGCGGCCCACTCAATCAGTGAGGTCGAGTACGGCCAAGCCGAGAACAGAGCCCGCGACAACGGTTTGGGCATATGGTCCGCTGAGATCGAAAGCCCGCACGTCTACCGCCGTTCCAAATCAACCGTGATGCCGTGACCCTGAAATAGCCAGTATCGCGCAATGGCGGAATCGGCTTCCTGCGCCGTATTGCTTCACGCTTTCCGTCGAATTGCTGGAAAACCTGTTGATATCGCCGCAATCATGATTAATATTGATGCAGAATTTGCGGTTGTATGTCGCTGGAGAAACGGGGAAGCGTTGCCAGAGAGGTTCAAGCCACACTCCTCCAAAGCGGTTGCTTGTGACGCTCGTTCGCACGTCGACGCGAATTTGCGCAAAGCCGGACGTCACAAAAATTTCCCCGCCTTCGGCTCCCTCGCGAGAGCCAAATTTTCGCGTCCTCCAGCTTCCTCCGCTCCGCTCCGGCCAGCGGTGCCCATCGCTAACCGCCGTGCCGTCTGAACGATCATCGCAACCGCAAAAGAGGAGTGAAAGACATGAACATCACCAACTTCATCCAGTTCGAAGGCGACGACCTCGCAACCGCAAAGGGCAGCGGCCTCATCTCCACCATCGATCGGGACATGGACATCAAGGTCGTTCCGTTCGACTCGGACAATGAAAAGGCCCCGACGCATCGCGTCTACGCCAAATCACCGCGCGGCCACGACATCGAGGTCGGCGGCATCTGGAAGAAAGACAACCAGGAGGGCAAGCCCTACTACACCCTTTCGATCCGCAAGCTCCGCTACAATGCCAATCTCGGCCGGTTCCCGGGCCAGGACGACGCCTCCCTGCAGGCGATCATCGAGTGGGACGCTCGCGATTGATCCGCTCACAGCGCCCGGCAACCAGCCGGGCGCACACCCTCGAAAGGCCGGAAAATCCG
>NZ_JAEPRP010000284.1:0-5633 GCF_016652895.1 Ensifer sp. SSB1 | reverse complement strand
CGGAGCGTGTCCTCGCACGGGATCCGTAGCTGCTCGTCCGGGCCTCGCAGCCTGTTTGCCGCCTCCATAAGCCCCACCATGTCTCTATGAAGTTGGGCAAGATCGGGCTTCGTCGTCGAGCAGGCGGCCCGGACAGCGTCATTCAGATACTGGAACTCGTCCGGCGTGAAGTACTCGGGACGCTCACTTCGGTAGTTGTTCTTCAAGCACACAGGGTCAAACTGGTTCTGCTCCATGGCAAGGATCCAGCCCTTCACGGTGGAAGGTGATGGCTCCCACAGTTCGACCTTCGACCTCGTCGTATAGTTGACCCGTCCCGTCGGCTTCTTGCCAGACCAAGCGGCGCCGGACGCGATCTGCAGCTCCCGCCAGGCCCGCGCGATGATCGGGATCACACGCAGCATCGGCTCTCGGGATCTGCTTACAGTATCAGGAAGGGGAGTCCGGTGGATGCGGGCCAGCCTCCGTTCCTCCACGTATCGTGCCTCGAGTTCTAGGTATTTCCGGACGAAGAACTCCTTCCGGACGACATCCTCTTGGTCCTTTGGCGCAAGGGTGCTGAGACTGCTGGTGCCGGAAAGGCGGGCCTTTGCCTTCCTCGGCGAGTAGAAACCAAATTCCACCGTCATTGGGCTGGAAGGGCGGTTCAGTCGCTCGTTCAGGTCGCCCTGAGTGAAGCTGATGGTAGCGTTGGTCTCGTCCATCCTACGAAGCACGGCGCCGTTCCGGTCGCAGTACAGGACGCTGTACTCGATGCCCAAATCCTTGACGCGTGCGCCTTCCGGAAGCCGGATGAACGGAAGCGAGGCGGGCGCATGCTGCAGCGCGAGAGCTGCACGAAGTTGATCCTGCATGGAAGTCTCCTAGTGATTGTGGTTGAAGCGAACGAAGGGGGCGTCGATGAGCCTGAGGTCCGGTCGCACTGGAATGAGGACCTCGTCATGGACAAGACACCAGATAGCGTTCTCCGCCGCTGCCCTGTCTTCGAAATCAGCCGTGAGGGTCCTGAGGGAGACGGTGCCGTGGAACTTGGATGCGAAGTCCCGAAGCCTCTCGTTGTCGTCGGTGACGGGCGACTTCAAGGCGCGGAGAACGCTCTTGCCGTTCCATCCGCGCGCGTCCGTGATCTCCTTGTCAGTGAGAATGATGGCCTCGTCGGCGAAACCGTTCAGGGAACCGAGGTTCACGCTGCCGATCGTGTCAGGCAGCCCGTCCTTTTCGAGAAGGGAACTCGGTCGGACGGCGACCACGATGCGGTTCCTGGAGGCCAACATCGTGGTCCGGTAGTCGATCGTGTGCCTCTTATCGCCGTCTTCGCAAATGACGGGAATGGCCGAAGGCTGGTCCTCGACGAGGGAGATGTGGCGAGATGCGCAGAGCATGTATGCGAGGTTCATCTCGTACGTGCTGGAGTACGAGATCGCCTTGCGTGTCTTCGGGTTCGTGATGGTTCCGCGCGAATAGCCCTTCGTGCGCGCCGCATACCAGCGCGACGGGGTCGCCTCTTCGGTCGGCTGCCATAGCCAGGGGATGCTGGGCAAGCCGGTGTAATCGTCCTCGTCGTGCGGATCGGCCTCGAATGGCACGTAACGGCCCGAGAGAGGCTCGCTGGATTTCAGGAAAACGGTTTCGGTGGGCAGGGGCAGGAGAGTGCGGTCGAAACCAGATTCCAGCTCCTTCATGTATCGGATTGCTTGGCGGATGCGTGTCACTTGAGGACCTTTCGGGCGCAGGACGCCGTCCCGGCGTGGGCAGCCGGACGTTGTTCCAGTGGATCGGGGTGTTCGACTGCTTCAGCGTCGGCGCTGTGCTATCTTCGGAGGGGCGCGCGTCCGGTAATGCGCCGGGTATCCTGGTCGACGACCGCAACGAGACGCGGGGCTAACCGTTTGGCACGACTGCGCTGCGCCCGCGAAAGTATCGCCCAGAGTCCGGTTGCGCGGAGAAGGAAGGCGATGTCGAGCTCCACTTCCTCGAGTTCGCTCGGCAGCGTCTGAAGGAGTGCGGTGTCAGTGTAGTTGCGCTTGCGGTTCTTCACCGCCACGATCGACAGGGTGGTCTTTCCAGCCATTGGTGTCTCCTGGGTTCATTGCTCGTTGATCAACGGCCGCTCGGCTGGCCCAGCGCCATCCGCCAGCTATTGCGAGAATCCCCATCTCGGTGCTGCGCGAGCCCGCGAGCGCGTCGAAGCCGTAGGGAACGAACCATCGTCGCGGGAAACCGCCTTGCCGGACGGGAGGGGGACGGGGTGGTATCTGCAGTCTTCATCTCTGTCTCTACTCATTAACTTTTAGGCATACGCCATCCTTCGCCCCGGTTGCGGGGCGGCAGGCATGGCCGAGATCTCGAATTTGCCGTTGGCGGCGGACGCTGGATCAGGGTGGGCCGCGAGCGGATACTGTCTTGACCAGATCAGGCACCGGGAAGTTCCGATCCGATTTCGATCATCGCGAGGAACGTGCCGTAGTCGACGAGCTTCAGTTCGTGGGCGCCGACGGAGCGGAGCTCTGCGTTCGCTTTGGCGAAGACTTCAGCCATGCTGCTCCAGATCTCCCACTCCTCGCCGGGGCACTCGTCGGCGGTGATGCACGCATCGACGAGAACAGTGTCCTCAAGGACGATGTACGCATCGGGGCGGTTCGAGAGGTCGGGGACGATGTTGGACGTCTTTTGCAGAGACAGGCTGATTTCGCTCAGAAACTTAATGCAGGATTCCATTGCTTATTCTCCTTGTTTGCGGACGGCGGGCGCCGGGCTTGGCTTGATGTTGTCGATGATGTCTCCCGCATCCCGGACGATGTCCCAGACGCTGATCTCGCGGCCGTAGCGCATGTGGTCGACGAAGTCGGTCGGGAGGGTCAGCACCAGCCGGCGGAAGGACTCCGGCGAGGGGTGCTTCAGGAAGACCCCGGTCAGGCTTCCATCGCGGGCGAGCATCATGCACAGCATCGTGTAGAGGCTCCGGATGGAAGGCCGGCGGGGATCCGCGTAGGCGAGGGCTGCAGAGCGATGCAGCTTCAGTTCGTCCTCGGAAAACGACGACTTCGAGGTGTTCTCAAGCCAGACGCGAAGGCCGTTCTGGTACTTGCCATGGATTTCGCCGGAATGCGGGCGTGCGTGTTCGTTCTGCGGCATGGCGCAGCTCCTTTGCTTTGGTCGGTTCGATAGTGGGAGGGAGAGGGCCCTAGAGAGCGGTAGGCGGTGCTATGTGTTGCGTCATCGAAATCTCCGTCTTCTCCCGATTGTGTAGACCAGGATTAGACGGCTCGCAGGACCGAACCGGAAAAAATGTTGGCGGGACATTTTTGAGAAAGCTCGCGCGGGCCGAACGGACAGGCAGATTGAGGGAGAATGGGTTCGGCGCGTGGCGATCTCCGGGGACAGATTTACTGTCCAAGCCGGACCGGGCGGATGATCCGCTTACTCGGTCGCGAACCCGTGGCGGGCCGCAGCTATTCGAATGTGCATGATGGCTCTCCTGAGCATGGCCCATGCCGACAATGGCCATAGTTAATGCCAAGTTAACTCTGTCTGTCCACCGAATTATTTCAACCGGTGGGTGTTGACGTCTGTCGGTCGGCGCCCTGTAATCGGCGCCCGCGCGTGCACGTCCGGGATTCCTTCCGCTACGAAATATACGACGCCCAGTTGTGTCCTGCATGATGACCCTCGACGCTTGTTTCGAAGACGGAGGAGGGCAAGATGGAACATCAGTTTATCAGGAATCGCCTGGAGGAGATCAGGACGCGTCTGGGACCCGGTTTGGCGAAGCTCGGGCTCGATATTGGCTTCAACACCCGCCGTGACAGCTACGAGGTGTTCTTCGAAAGCAGGGAAAGAAAGATCTTTTCGCCCCTCACGATAAATTTTCCAAACGAGAGCCAATCGAGTTTTCAAGAAGCCTCATGGTCCGAGGCATGGCTGGTGAAGGAGAAGTGGCGCAAGAAGAAGCTCGGAGACACTGGGTGGTGGAACCAAAGGAAGTTGGATGAGGAGGAAGAATTGATCCCCGTATCCTTGGAGGGACCGCAGATGTTCGGCTGGATCGGACGCATGCTCCTGACCGCCAAACCCCTGTCCCACAGCCGCGAGGATCCAGCGCGGATGTACAGCGACCTCGTTGCGGACATGTACTGGAAGATCAGCGGTGAAATATCTGGTCTTTCGATCTCCCGGATTCCAGATGATGAATTGCCGGACGATCGGGAGGCGGAGTTCGAAGCCCTCACGTTCATCGACCATGAGGGCAGGCGGATCCACGTTTGTCACCGTGGAGCGGATGGCGTGGTCCGCCTGCTCATCGATGGCGAGATCGTGGCCAAAATCGGCTTTACTCAAACAGCGACATTGGCCGAATACGTGATCCGCATGAGCAGCGGACGATCCCTCGACGGTATCAAGCTGGGTCGCTGATCAGTCGGCTGCACCCTCGGGAACGCCGTTGGGAAACAGGCGTTCCTCCCAGGCGTCATCCTCCATCTGCTGGCGTTCCCGCTCCCACCGAATGCGCTCGGCGACTTCTCTCAGGTGCGTGCGTTTCATGTGGTTCGGTTCCACGTCCTTGATCAGGGCCTGTTGCATGACCTTTCTCTTCTTGGCACCCGGCTCAAGGATGGCAGCCTCGCCGCGGACAAGCATTTCCGCCTTCTGCAGCACATCCCAGCGCACCCGTCCGGCGTTGAGCCGCAGCTTCCGTCCGATCATGCTTTCATTGATTATTGGCTCTGCAATCGCAGCATCGAGATCGAAGGAGATCCCAGTGAGTGCCGAGTAAATCTGCAAGCCGACAGCCTTCGCAACAACTGGCGGAAGAGCATCCGCGATCATGTCGATATTGCCGCCACGTTCGGCATGGAAGGACCACTTGTCAGGAAAGCCCTGCGCTCGCGCAAGTACCGCCACGGTCAGTTTTGGCAGGAAATAGTCGTCGTCAACGTTGGGAAACTCCTCAACCCTGGTTGCCTCATCGGAAAATCGTGAACGGTCGAATCCCGCGTCCTTGGCTGCATTCAACCGGACCTCGCGAATTTCGGTCGATTCTCGAGGAATCGTAGAAAGCAACTTGCCCTCAAAGCGCTTCCTCCAGCGTTTCGCCCATCTGTCGTAGTCCCACTGGGGCGTGTTGCGGACAACTGTGTCCTGAAGGGCAGGCGCGGTTTCGTACCGGATGACGAGATCGCCGAGCGCCTCTGAGACAAACTTCCGTGTTGGATTTTGGAGGACAGGTGGAATGAAGGCGCCAGCTTCGTCGTTCCGGATTCCCACGATGACGATGCGCTCATCATCCACCGGGAGGCCAAAGTCCGCTGAATTCAAGCGAACGACGTCGACGGTGTACCCAACGGCAGCAAGCTGCGCATTGAACTCCGCCAGATAGGGCAAATTGGGTTCGAAGGTGATGCCTCTGGTGCCTTCGAACATGAAGCCGCGGGGACTGATCGCCCGAACCGCGCGCAGCAGGTCCGGCAGCAGATCGTCGTCCGAACCCCGCTTGGATTCGCCCGACCGCCTGGAGAACGCTGCGGACGGAATGCCTCCTGCAAGGAGGTCGATGCCGCGGTATCTGGCGAGTGCAGAATCCTTCACCTTCTTCAGATCTGTCTGCACGACCGGCCAATCCCAGTTCGCCTTGA
>NZ_JAEPRP010000283.1:0-5715 GCF_016652895.1 Ensifer sp. SSB1 | reverse complement strand
AATCGCTTCAACCGCTGGAGTCGACAGGGTATCTGGCTCGACCTGTTCGAGGCGCGACCGGTTGATTCACGGTTCCGGAAGGAGACCGTGATGGGTGATTTGTTTTTGCTGAGCGAGTCGCGGCAACAATGGCTCGATCCGAGCCCACTCCGCACCGCTCAACCAGGTCAACTGCCGCTGCTTCATCAAGGCCTCCAACTCCAAGACCTTGAATCACAATTTGGCAGAACCTGGAATCCCTATTGAGTACAGACCTAGGGTCAGGACCTATTAATTTGGTTTGAGATGTGCCAGATGGCGCGGATTGAACCCTATTTCCCGCTGGCGCATGGCGTACCGCGCGTCGATGATCGCAGAGTGATCAGCGGCATCGTCTACGTTATCAAGCATGGCCTGCAATGGAAGGACGCGCCGAAGGATTACGGGCCGCATAAAACGCTCTACAACCGTTTCATTCGCTGGAGCCGGCTCGGCGTCTTCGACCGCATCTTCGCAGCGCTGGCGGCCGAAGGCCCGAAGCCCGAGCGCATCATGATCGACGCGACGCATCTGAAGGCACACCGGACGGCGGCGAGCCTGCTCAAAAAGGGGATGTTCCCCGTCGTATCGGGCGAACCAAAGGCGGACTGAACTCCAAGCTGCATACCGTTTGTGACGGTGAAGGCCGTCCGATCATCATGATACTCAGCGAAGGGCAAGATGAGCGATCACAAGGGCGCACGTCTTGTGCTTGACGCCTTGCCGCCAGCCAAGACGCTGATTGCCGACCGGGGTTATGACAGCACGCAGTTCCGAGAGGCACTAAAAGAAAAGGGCATTGAGCCCTGCATTCCCTCAAGCCGCAGCCGAAAGATACCTTATCCCTACGACAAGAGCCTCTACCGTCAGCGCCACAAGGTCGAGAACCTCTTCGCCAAGCTCAAGGACTGGCGGCGCATCGCCACCCGCTACGATCGATGCGCACACACCTTCTTCTCCGCCGTCTGCATCGCAGCAACCGTCATCTTCTGGCTTTGATCAATGAGATGCTGTAACGGGGCCTGCGCCGTGCACCACCAGCTCACTCATCTTGCAATTGCCCACGGCAAGCTGTCGCTGTTCCCGTATCAGTCTCAATCGGAGGAATACGGGATGAAACTGTTTATCGGACTGGATGTATCACTGGCGAAGACCGCGGTCTGTGTGATCAACGAGCATGGCAAGATCGTAAAAGAAGCGCAGGTTCCCAGTGATCCCCAGGCGATCGCAGACTTTGCAAACACCCTGGAGGGAGCGGTCGCCATCATAGGGCTGGAAGCCGGACCGCTGTCCCAGTGGCTGCATCGCGGTTTGACTGATGCCCGGCTGGATGTCGTTCTGATGGAAACCCGACAGGTGAAGGGCGCACTGAAGGCAATGCCGATCAAAACGGATCGGCGTGACGCGGAAGGGATTGCCCGACTGCTTCATCTGGGCTGGTTCAGGCCGGTACATTGCAAGTCCGTGTCGGCACAGGAGGTTCGCGCGCTTCTGGCCGCCCGCAAGGCGATTCAGCAGGGCATGATCGCGCTGGAGCTGTCATTGCGCGGACTGCTGAGAAACTTTGGCCTGAAGGTCGGCGCCATCTCACGCGGCCAGTTCGACGCCCGGATCAGGCAATTGGTGGAAGGCAATTCCATGTTGCAAGCAGCGTCCGGGCCGATGTTACGTGCACGCACCAGCCTGCGCCATGAACTGGCAGGGCTCGAACGTCAGGTCCGCCTGCTTGCGAAGGACGACGCGGTGTGCCGGCTGTTGATGACGATGCCAGGCATCGGGGCGGTCGTCGCCTTAACTTTCCGATCCGCTGTCGATGATCCCGCGCGGTTCTCATCGTCCAAGAAAGTTGGTCCATGGGTTGGCCTTACACCATCGCGCAACCAGTCCGGGGAGCGCGACGTGATCGGCGGCATTACGCGAGCCGGCGACGCCAATCTGCGAAGAGCCTTGTGCCAAGCGGCTACCGTCATGATCCATCGAGGTCGCTCGACATGGCTGAGAAGCTGGGCTGCACAGGTTGCCAAACGCCGAGGTGCAAAGCGCGCGATGGTGGCTTTTGCAAGGCGCATCGGCACCATCCTTCACCGGATGTGGAAGGATGGCACGGAATTCTCCCCGACAGTCCCGTTGATCGCCAAGTCGGCCTGAGCGTTCACATTAAAACCATATCGTTGCCGTCTGCCTGAGCGCAGACCTTCGAGGTCCCAACCGGGACGCGGTTCCGATGATGCCGTGGTCAGGACTGTCGCAGGCCTCGGTCGAGCACGCCAATGAGATGGGCACATCGGAATTACCGCACTGGACCAGCATCATGTTGGCAGCCATCGCGCTGACCACGGACCGAAGCATGAACCCGGGGTGACCTCAAACGAAGGGCGAAGCAAGCCAGGCATCGGCGAAAGGGAATCTGTAGGGATTATTTGCCGCCCTGGCAGCATGACGGCGCTGCTGCGGTCGTCACTTTTTGCTTGACTGGGACGGCCCCGTTACCGAAGTCCTGAGCCTAGGTGTTTGATCCCAGAATTTGATGGTGCGATCTTTTCCGCCAAATGGAAGGAAGCACTATGGGCCAAATACGCCACGGCAGCGCCACGACCACGTACGCGGTCCGAGCTGCAATACAGCGATCGCAAGCTTCGGCCGCGGAGTTGAGCCGGAGCTACGGGATCAATCCGAAGACCGTTCTGAAGTGGCGCAAGCGGGCAACGGTCGAGGACCTCAAGACCGGACCGAAGGAGCCGCGTTCAACCGTTCTCAGTGAAGAGGAGGAGGCGATCATCATCGCGTTCCGGCGGCACACGCTGCTGGCGCTCGACGATTGTCTCTACGCTCTTCAGCCGACAATCCCGCATCTGACGCGATCGTCATTGCATCGATGCCTGCAACGCCATGGAATTTCGAGACTGGCAGAAGTGGATGGCGACAAGCCGTCGAGGAAGAAGTTCAAGGTCTACGCAATCGGCTATTTTCACATCGACCTGACTGAGGTGCAGACCGCCGAAGGCAAACTCTACCTCTATGTCGCGATCGACAGGACCTCCAAGTTCGCCTTCGTCCAACTGGTCGAGCGCGCCACCATCCGAACGGCGTCAGACTTCCTGGAGGCACTGGTTGCAGCCGTGCCCTACGACATCCACACGGTGCTGACCGACAACGGCATCCAGTTCGCCGACATCCCGAAGAACCGCAACGGACCAACCGCACGGTTCCGGGGACACCCGTTCGATTGGGTATGCGGGCGACACGGCATCGAGCATCGGCTGACCAAACCCAAGCATCCTTGGACAAATGGCCAGGTCGAGCGGATGAACCGGACACTCAAGGAGGCAACCGTCAAACGCTATCACTACGACAGCCACGACCAACTGCGCAGACACGTCGGCGATTTCGTCTCGGCATACAACTTCTCCCGCCGGCTCAAGACACTCAGGGGCCTCACGCCCTATGAATTCATATGCGAGATATGGACTTCCGAGCCAGAGAGATTCACCCTGAATCCGATCCATCAGAGGCCGGGACTAAACACCTAGGTGAACACTCCCAGATGGGGACCTGGTTCGCTCCCCTTGAGGTCCTTGCTAAGGGCGACGGAATTGCCGTAGGCAAGGACATTGCCGCTCGCATCTCTAACATAACTTGGCGCGCATCGGCTGGCGCTGCCGTCTTTCAAGCCGGATGCCACTCACGGGGTTACTTCGTCGTAGACCCATTCACTGTCGTCGACGGTCATGCACATCTCTGTTCGAACGGGTTTCCTTCCCAGCCTCGATGCGCCCGTGTTCGGCCGGCGCAATAAGCATGAGTACGGCTTGGCGTGGAACGTTAAACCCGGACAAAGCGGTTTGGCTTAGCTGCCTGATCCATATCCTTCCGCCGAAAATAGATCGCGCGCCCGCAACGGATCGGGCTATGACCTTGCACGATAATGATCTGCTCGTCTTTGCGCATCGACTGGGTGATCTCGTGTGGCATGATCAGCGACCGGCGCTGGAAATTAACGCTTTCGGATTGGCGGGCCCCGGCGGTTTTTGTGTCCCAGCCAACGTTACGGGAACTCCTGTTTACCTCCACCGTCATCTCACCGCATTGGGCGGAGACGTTGCGCGCTGTGTCCAGCGCTTTGATCGCGGCATAGCTCGTGAAGGCGCAGCCGTCCATCCACGACGTCGCGCCATCCCTCCCGAAATGCCGCTCCAGCTGGCCGACCGATTGGTACATCAGCATCATTGAGATGCCGTACTTTCGGCCGCGGTCGCGCGCCTCTTCCATAACGCGCATGTATCCGAGAAGATCGACCTCATCGAGCATGAACAACGCCCGGCGCTTGAAGCCGCCATCGGCGTGGATCATGGCATTGATCAGTGAGCCGATGATCACGCGGCCGATGCTCGGATAGGAGCGCAGGATCGATGCTGGGATGTTGAGGAAAACGTCCTTCTTGCCCGAGACGATGTCACTCGATTTGAAAGCATTGCCACAGACGAGTGCGGCGTAGCTGTCGAGCGACAGCCACTGGCAGTCCTTCGATGCTGTCGAGTAGACGCCTGAAAACGTCTGCTCGGTCATGTTGGTGAAAACGCCGAGCGTTTCACGGATGAAGGCGGACGCGGAATGCTCCTGAATGTCACGTAGCATCGTCAGCACCGAGGGCTCCGGCTCGGAGACGATCTGCCGAAGACTGCGTAAGGTTCGCCGCCCTTCATATTCCGGCGACAGCATCACGTGCGCGAGCAGGCCGGTCAGGAGATTGTGTGCTTGGTTCTGGAAGTAGGAACCGCTCGAGCTTTCGAAACGCACGCTCTCCGACAAGAGCATGTGGGCAATGCCGACGATGTCTTCTTCCTTTCGTTGCGAGTTCTCGATCCCGTCGAGTACGTTGAAGCCCATGGTCGGGTTCGTCGGATCAAGCACCATCACCTCGCGGTCGAGGACGCGGGTTCGGTGCTGGATCACCATGGGCGCGAGCTCGGTGGAAGGGTCGAGGCAGATCAGCGGCCCGGTATAACGCAGCGCCGTCGGCACGACATTGCTTGTGGTCTTGTATCCACCCGACCCGGCGAAGAAGAGCATATGAGTGGAATCGAAATCCTGCTTGTAAGTCAGTAGCGGCGCCTTGCCGCCTTTCCCCCATGTGGCCGGATCGTTTGGATCGAAGGGCAGTTCATGGACGATGTCCTTGTCGACGCGATAGCGCTCGCCGACGACGATCTCGCCGTCCGGCGGAAACAGTCTTCCCGCTGCCGACATCGGCAGCCAGTCCGCGTCCCCGAAGGCTCCGCGCCTGGCGCGCTTTACCGGTTCGGGGACCACGGTGGAAACGCGCGCGGCCACAGCCACGGCCATGAAGCCAACGACTGCGCTGACGACAGCGACCATGTCGAGATAGGACAGCGCGCGCTCCCATGATAGCGCGCCGCTTTCCACGGATGGGGACAGTCGGCCGAATTCACGCAGCGCGTAGAGGCTGGCGACTGTCAAAAAACATACGAGACTCGCCATGGCTACCGGCATTCGCCGGTGCAACGGCAAGGCCCACACGGTCAACAGGCCTGCGAGCGGCCCGAGCAATAACGGTGGTAGCGGTGAGGCTCGTAGAAACCAGTATGCCGCCTTCCCGGACAGTCCGGCGGCGAGCACCGACCAGCGCCAGCCCACGACATAGACCGCAAAGGCGGTGACAGCGACGGGCACGAGACT
>NZ_JAEPRP010000282.1:0-5745 GCF_016652895.1 Ensifer sp. SSB1 | reverse complement strand
TTTGAAAAAATCTGATCAGCGCCACCGCGACGCCGATCCAAATGGGTAGATCGCGACCAGATTGCGGGCTTGCCGAAAGCCTCAGGCCGCATAGAATCCATGCTCTTTTCTGCTCCGCACTACAAACGACCTCGGACCACTGCGCGTTGGCACGATGGTCCGAAACCTCTGTTGTCTCCTCAAAACCCGCGGGGATGCGGAGACCCCTGGTCTCCATATCGTGCCGGTAGCCTATTCAATGGCCCATCGCGGTGTCTTCGAAACCCACCTGTCGAGCCTGCGCGTCAGCCGGGTGCGCACCGTGGCGCATTCCTACTTTACGACCGCGCCTTACCTCCTGCTGCAGTCGGACCTCATCTTTTCCACCAGCCGCCGTTTTGCCAGCTACTTCGCGGGCGCTTACCGCTCGTAGTGCGCCAGCCGCCGATCGAGTTTCCGCAGATGGTCTTTCACATGCTCTGGCACGATCGTTCGCATCATTCGCCGATGCGCCGTTGGCTGCGCGAGATCATCATGCAGGCGCGCAACAGGATCGCCGCCTCGGTTTCGGAGTGAACCGGTCGTACCGCAGCGACCGCAGGTGCGCGGCCATAGGCGCATGTCATCGCCTTGCCGGTGGCGGACCCACAGAGTTGCGGACCACCAGGTCGGGTCTCAACAGGATTTCCGTTTCTGACGGTGTGCGGTCCGAAAGCATCTCGAGAAGCAACGCCATTGCGTGCTTGCCGATCGCGGTGCGCGGCTGCCTTATCGTGGTCAGGGAAGGGGTCATGAAGCTGGCCTGCGGGACATCGTCAAAGCCGGTGACCGAAAAATGGTCCGGTATGTCGTAGCCACGTGCCTTGAGCCCAAGCGCAACACCAAGGGCAGTCTGATCGTTGACGCACATGAATGCGCTCGGGAGGTCGTCGCGCATGAAAAGCTGTTCCAGCGCCAGCCGGCCGCTTTCCACCGTTCCATCACCTTCGAGGATGAGGCGGCGGTTTGGGGGGATGCCGGCCGCGGCAAGTCCGGCTTCGTAGCCCGAGCGGCGACGGCCATAGGCCAGCCGCGTATGGGAGTCGCCGATGAATGCGATCCGCCGATGCCCTTCGGCAATGAGGAGATCGACCGCCTTGCGCGCGCCTTCGACGTCGTCGACGCCGACGTAGGGAATTCCTCCGTTGAAGACCGGCTCGAATACCCCGACGGTTGGCGGTAGGCGCGGTGTCACTTCCTGATGGCCGAAAGGAAGAATGCCCGTAAACAGAATCAGGCCGGCTGCCTGGTTCGAGTTGAAGAACTTCAGATATTCCAGGCCGCGCTGGGCATCATTCTGGGTATGCCCGATCAGTACGCCGTAGCCATGGGCGCGGGCTTCGTTCTCAAGACCGACCAGAATGCTGGAGAAATTGGGGTCGCCGATATCGGGTGCGACCACGAGGATCATGTTCGAGCGGCCCAGCCTCAGGCTCCGCGCCATCGCGTTGGTGGTGTAGCCCGTCAATGCGATGGCCTGATTGACCTTCAGCCGCGTCGACTTCGCAACCTTCTCCGGCATGTGGATCGCCCGCGAAACCGTCGCGATCGACACCTCGGCGATCCGTGCGACATCTTCAATGGTTGCGGGGGTGGAATCGGACACTCGGCTGGCCTCGGGCTTGGTTGCGAGACACTACACAGACTTGCCTGACGGTCAAACGCGCAGGCCGAAAAAATTGTCGAACAAGCATGATGTAAACCTTTACATCGGTCAGTGTAAAGGTTTACATCATTGAAAAAGCGGTGGAGGCCGCAGGGAGGGGAAAATGACCACGGAGGTTGTCGACGGGGCTCCCGTCGTGCTGTCCGCGCGACGCATCAGCAAATCCTTCAGCGGCGTACAGGTGCTGTTCAGCGTCGATTTCGAGCTGCGCCAGGGCGAGATTCACGCGCTGATGGGGGAGAACGGCGCCGGCAAGTCCACGCTCGTCAAGATATTGTCCGGCTTCGAGCAGCCGACCTCGGGCGAAATCCTTCTCGACGGCCAGTCGGTGAAGCTCCCGGCAAACGGCGCAGCCGAAGCACTTGGCATCGTCATCATCCATCAGGAATTCAACCTGGCCGAACATCTCACGGTGACCGAGAGCCTTTTTCTCGGCCGCGAAGTGACGCGCTTCGGCGTGCTCGACCGCAAGTTCATGCGCGCTGAAACGCGCCGTGTTCTCGATCTGCTCGGCTCTCACGTCGACGAGAATGCGATGATCGGCTCGCTGTCGATTGCCGAAAAGCAGATGGTGGAAATTGCCAAGGCGATCAGCCGTGACGCGCGTGTCGTCTTCATGGACGAGCCGACAGCGGTGCTTTCCCGCGAGGAAACGAACTTCCTGTTCCGCCTGGTACGCAAGCTGCGAGACAAGGGCACGAGCTTCGTCTTCGTCTCGCACAAGCTCGACGAGGTCATGGAACTGACCGATCGCGTGACGGTGCTCCGCGACGGCCAATGGATCAAGACGTCTCCGACCTCGATCCTCGACGGCGAGGCAATAGCACAGTTGATGGTCGGCCGGGAGCTTTCGAGCCTCTATCCCGCCAAGACAGAACCCGACGTCGACGAGGAGGTCGTGCTGCGCGTCAGTTCGGTCTCGACAGGTTACGTCAAGGACGCAAGCTTCGAGGTCCGTCGCGGCGAAATCCTCGGCTTTTCCGGAATGATCGGCTCGGGTCGAACGGAACTGATGGAGGCGATCGTCGGATTGCGCCCGCGCACGACCGGTGAAGTCCTGGTTCGCGGCCAGCCGGTGGCGTCCGGCGACGTGCATGCGGTCAACAATGCCGGCCTCGCCTACATGACGAAGGATCGCAAGGCAAAGGGCCTGCTGCTCAATGCCGGCATGATGGCGAACCTGACGCTGCAATCGCTCGATCGGCATACCCGCCTCGGTTACCTCGATCCCGGAAGCGAAGAAGCGGCTCTCGTCAAGGCACGCCGCCGATTTGACATTCGCGTCAGGGACGACAGTGTCGTCGCCGGGCGCATGTCGGGCGGCAACCAGCAGAAGCTGCTGCTTGCCAAGGTCATGGAGATCGACCCGAGCATCATCATCATCGACGAGCCGACTCGCGGCATCGACGTCGGCACCAAGCAGCAGATCTACCACTTCATCTCGGCGCTCGCCCGGGACGGGCGCTCGATTATCGTCGTTTCATCGGAGATGCCCGAGGTCATTGGCCTGTGCAGTCGGGTGGTGGTCATGCGCGAGGGCAATATCGCCGGCATCCTCGAGGGTGACGAGATCTCAGAGCAGGAGATCATGCGCTACGCTGCAGGCTTGAAGAAGAAAACGGCGGCTTGAGGCAGGGCCGGCGCATCCTGCGAAGTTGCCGAGAACAATAAGATTCCCGAGAGCTGGGACGGAGGTTCAATTGGATATGAGCGTAAACGAGGAAGGCAGCCAGGGCGCAATTCGCCGTCGCAGCTGGCGCGACATCGATCTAAGGGCCGTGGCGCCGTTCGTCGCGCTGGCATTGCTGCTTTTGGTTGGCGCCCTGGTCAATCCCAACTTCATCAGCATCAACAACCTCGCCAATGTCGCCACCCGCAGCGCCTTCATCGCCATCATCGCGGTCGGCGCCACCTTCGTGATTTCGTCGGGCGACCTCGATCTCTCCGTCGGGGCCATGGTCGCCTTCATCGCCAGTCTGATGATCCTCTTCATGAACTCCGGGGTCATAGCAGATCCCGTGCTCATGCTCCTGGCTGCGATCCTGTTCACCATCGTTGCCGGCGCACTCTGTGGCCTTACCAACGGCTTGATCACCACCGTCGGAAAGATCGAGCCCTTTATCGCGACGCTCGGCACCATGGGTATCTATCGCGGCTTGACGACCTGGTTGTCGCAGGGCGGCGCGATCACGCTCAAGGAACCGGAGCTTCAGGAGATCTATCGTCCCGCCTATTTCGGCACCATCTTCGGCGTGCCGGTTCCGATCGTCGTCATCCTCGCCGTGACCGCTGTCGCCGCCTTCATCCTCTACCGGACCCGCTACGGACGGCATGTCGTCGCCGTCGGCTCCAATCGCGACGTCGCGCGCTATTCCGGCATCTCGGTCAACCGCGTCCGCACCGTCGCCTTCGTGATCCAGGGCCTCTGCGTGGCGGCGGCTGTGCTTCTCTACGTGCCGCGTCTCGGCTCCACCTCGGCAACGACGGGCATCCTGTGGGAACTGCAGGCGATCACGGCCGTGGTCGTCGGCGGCACGGCGCTCAAGGGCGGGGCCGGTCGCGTCTGGGGCACGATCTGCGGCGCGTTCATCCTCGAACTGGTCGGCAACATCATGCTGCTCTCCAACTTCATCAGCGAATACCTGATCGGCGCCATCCAGGGTGCGATCATCATCATTGCGATGCTCGTCCAGCGCTCGCTGGTTCGGAAATCGTGAGACGGCCGGGTCCACAGGTCTCCCGGCCTGCAACAGGCTGACCTGATATTTGGGAGGAACTTAATGCGTAATAAGCTATTCGGCCTGACCCTCGCGGCCATGACCGCCCTTGCTGGCGTGTCGCACGCGCAGGAAGAAAAGAAAGTGACGATCGGTGTCTCGATCCCGGCAGCCGACCATGGCTGGACGGCCGGCGTGGTCTTCCATGCCGAGCGCGTCGCCAAGATCTTGATGGAACGCAACCCGGGCCTCAACGTCATCGTCAAGACCTCTCCCGACCCGGCGAGCCAGGCGAACGCCGTGCAGGACCTCGAGACACAGGGCATCGACGCGCTCGTCATCCTGCCGACCGATCCGGATCCGCTGGTCAACGCCATCAAGGAAGTGAAGGGCAAGGGGACCTTCGTCGCTCTCGTGGACCGTGCGCCGAGCGTCAACGACAACTCCGTGCGTGACCTTTACGTTGCGGGCAACAACCCCGCACTTGGCCAGGTTGCCGGCGAATACATCAAGGCAACGACGCCGGAAGCTGAAGTCGTCGTCATCCGCGGCCTGCCGATCCCGATCGACCAGCAGCGCCAGGACGGCTTCGACAAGGGCATCGAAGGCTCGAAGGTCAAGGTTCTCGATCGCCAATACGGCAACTGGAACCGCGACGACGCCTTCAAGGTCATGCAGGACTACCTGACCAAGTACCCGAAGATCGACGTCGTCTGGTGCCAGGACGACGACATGGCCGTAGGCGTGCTACAGGCGATCGAGCAGGCAAAGCGCACCGACATCCAGTATGTCGTCGCCGGTGCAGGCTCGAAGGAAATGATCAAGAAGGTCATGGACGGCGACAAGATGATCCCGGTCGACGTTCTCTACCCGCCGGCGATGGTCGGTACGGCGCTTGAGATGACCGTGGCCAATTTCTACGGCCAGGTCCCGGTCCGCGGTGTCTACACGATCGATGCGACGCTGGTGACCAAGGACAATGCCAAGGACTTCTACTTCCCGGATTCGCCGTTCTGATCCAGGTTTGACTGAAAAGGCAGCCCGCGGCTTACGCGGGCTGCCGTCAACGATCGAAATGACCGATCGGCGTCGGCGCGCAGCGGAGCACAGGGCTTTGGCGGACCACCTGACTTTGAGGGCGCGCCGATTGACACTCCCAGGGAGCGAGACAGGCGTCGGTCGCTCACCTGCATTTTTCCTGGAGGAGGAGAAACATGAAAACCATCAAGGGGCCAGGGCTCTTTCTTGCGCAATTTGCCGGCGATGCGGCACCGTTCAATTCCTGGGACGCGATCACCAAATGGGCGGCCGATTGTGGCTACAAGGGCGTGCAGGTCCCGAGCT
>NZ_JAEPRP010000281.1:0-5753 GCF_016652895.1 Ensifer sp. SSB1 | reverse complement strand
CCTTCTCAGCGCATTCACCATCGGTCGGATGGTGCTCGCGGCACTCTGTCGCAAGGGACAAAAGTCATGACTGAATCCTTCCTCAGCATCCGCGGCATCCGTAAGAAGTTCGGCTCGTTCACGGCAGTGAAAGACGTCACCATGAATATTGCCGAGGGCGAGTTCATGACGTTCCTCGGCCCGTCCGGATCCGGAAAGTCGACGACACTCTATATTCTTGCTGGCTTTCAGGATCCGACCGACGGCGACATCCTGCTCAACGGCCAGAGCCTGCTGTCGACGCCTTCCCATCAGCGCAATATCGGCATGGTGTTCCAGCGCTATACACTCTTCCCGCACCTGTCAGTCGGCGAGAATGTGGCGTTTCCGCTGCGCATCCGCCGTCGGCCGCAAGCCGAGATTGCCGAGCGCGTGCAAGCCGCACTCAAGCTGGTGAGGCTCGACGGTTTCGAGGACCGAAAGCCGGCATTGATGTCTGGTGGACAGCAGCAGCGCGTCGCGCTCGCCCGAGCGCTCGTCTACAATCCGCCCGTTCTTTTGATGGACGAGCCGTTGTCAGCGCTCGACAAAAAACTGCGCGAAGAGATTCAGTTCGAAATCCGGCGGATCCATCAGGAGACCGGTGTCACCATCCTTTACGTCACCCATGACCAGGAGGAGGCGTTGCGCCTGTCCGACCGCATCGCGGTGTTCAGCCAAGGCGAAGTCGATCAGATCGGGACAGGCCAGGAACTTTATGCGAACCCAGCCACCCATTTTGTCGCTGGCTTCATCGGGGACAGCAACTTCATAGAGGCTGCGATCCTCGCAAATGACGATGGAAAAGCAAGGCTCGCGCTGCCTGGCGGCACGGTCGTCGACGGTGTACCGATGCATGGCGGGAAGGCGGCGGGAAAGGCCTCGCTTCTGTTGAGGCCTGAGCGGCTGTCGCTCTCGCAGGCACCGGTTGATGCAGGTCTCTCGGTTACGATCGACGACATCACTTTCCTTGGCAACAACATTGAAGTCGCCACCCAAACGAGCAACGGTGACACGCTGTCGGTGAGACTGCCGTTCGGCCACCGGGCGATCTCCCAACTCGCGCGCGGCGATCAGGCATGGCTCAGCTTCGATAGCAGCTCGACCCACGCCTTCGCCTGACACGACCGCACAAATGTCGCGACACCACGGGCACTAACACGAATACCGATCATTCGAGGAGTCCTCTATCATGGCTATTTCCGAGGCGCTGATTTCCAGGCTCAAGGATCGTTCGCTCGTCACGGACCGAGCCCCGGTCGCGGGGGTATGGCTCGGCGCGGGCGAGGGAAGCGACACGTTTGAGGTAAAAAATCCCTCGACCGGGGAGACGATCGCAACATTGCCCAATCTTGGCCGCGCCGACGCGCATCACGCGATTGAGGTCGCTCATAAGGCGCAAGCGAGCTGGGCGAAAAAGACCGGCAAGGAGCGCGCGGCGGTTTTGCGCAAGCTCTACGACCTGATGGTTGCGAACGTTGACGATCTCGCTGCGATCCTGACCATGGAGATGGGCAAACCTCTTTCCGAGGCGCGCGGAGAGATCCTCTATGGGGCGTCTTATGTGGAGTGGTTCGGCGAAGAGGCCAAACGCGTCTACGGTGACACGATTCCCGGCCATCAGAAGGACAAGCGTATCCTCGTTCTCAAGCAGCCGATCGGGGTCGTCGCTGCGATCACACCTTGGAACTTTCCAAACGCAATGCTCGCCCGCAAGCTGGCGCCGGCCCTTGCCGCTGGGTGTGCCGTGATATCGAAGCCAGCGGCAGAAACCCCGCTTTCGGCACTGTCGCTCGCCTTGTTGGCGGAACGCGCCGGCGTGCCGTCGGGTCTCTTCAGCGTCATCGTATCGACGGATGCCGCGTCGATTGGCAAGGAGCTCACTGGCAATGACAAGGTCCGCAAGCTCACCTTCACCGGCTCCACCGAGGTGGGACGTATCCTGATGCGGCAAGGCGCCGACAAGATCCTGAAACTTGGTCTGGAGCTTGGTGGCAACGCGCCGTTCATCGTGTTCGATGACGCCGATATCGACGCGGCGGTCGAAGGGGCTATGGTCTCAAAGTTCCGCAACAACGGGCAGACATGCGTCTGCGCCAATCGACTTTACGTCCAGGCCGGCGTCTACGACGCGTTCGCCGAAAAGCTTGCGGCGAGGGTTGCGTCGATCAAGGTCGGGGACGGGTTCGAAGATGGCGTCACTGCAGGCCCCCTGATCGACCGCAATGCTCTTGCCAAGGTCGAAGACCACATTGCTGACGCGGTGGCGAAAGACGCTCGGGTAGCACTTGGCGGCAAGCAGGACGCGAAGGGCGGTTTGTTTTTCCAGCCGACCGTGCTGACGGGCGTGACGGCCACGATGAAGATTGCGAAGGAAGAAACGTTCGGACCGGTCGCGCCGCTCTTCAAGTTTGAAACGGAAGAGGAAGTTGTTGCTCTCGCCAATGACACGGAGTTCGGACTGGCCTCGTACTTCTACGCCAAGGATCTCGCCAAAGTGTTCCGGGTGGCGGAAGCTCTGGAATACGGAATCGTCGGCGTTAACACCGGTTCGATTTCTACTGAGCTGGCGCCGTTCGGCGGAATCAAGCAATCCGGGCAAGGCCGAGAAGGCTCAAAATACGGCATCGAAGACTACATTGAACTCAAGTATCTTTGTCTCGATGTCGGGTGATGGGATCAGGGCCAGTGAATGACCAGCCAAGGTGCCGCGGGCCGGACCGACCTTTCACCCAAAAGCATTTAGATCGAGGCCGAACTCGAATCCCCATGTCGCTCGCACGACGGTGATTTACGGCTCCGCCGCACGCGTGTTGCTAGGTGTTTCACGCTCTGGGCCAAAGTGATCGCATAATGTATTTAGTGGGACGAGTTCTTGATTGCCGGCATCAGGTCCGTTTTCGCCTGCGTATGATCTTGCCTGGTCGCCAATTTCGCCGCGTGATGGCCGCCCACGATTCAGGTGCGTGCACTTGGTGGCACGGGCGTGCCCCGATGGCGGGGCTTTAGGCCGCTGGGAGACCTGTCAGGTTATGGAAAGCGAGATACGTCCACGAATGGTTGCTCCGGGTTTCAATGCCGTCAGCCCTGCGCTTTCTCTGAGGGTTTCCGGAAGGGCAAATGCGCCCGCGACATGAGAGACCGGTTCAACGCAAATGTAGCCGGTCGTCCGGTGCACGACGACAAATGGAAGCCCGGAGTGCCGGGAGACTTCCAGCCTGCCTGCGTCCGTCGATATTCTCGTATGGGACCATTCAGAAAAATGCTCAGTGAAGGGGCGGTTGAGTAGTGGCGCCGTTGGCAGAGACCGCCGTTCCCAGCCATCGGTTGGCTGGCTGGAGACCGACGACGGCCGCCTCAAGCCTGCATTGCATTGTACCGGAGTGTCCAGAGTTGAAACAAAATACGGGTGCCAACCCAGTCCAGCCGGTACCGAAGTGCCCGCCTGATTTGTGAGTTCAAGCTCTACGTCCAATCTTGAACCGCATATGCGGAAGCGTTGCATCGCCATGAATTCAAATGGCCATTCGGGATCAGCCTTGTAGTGCAGCGTCAGCACCATCTCGTCCGGCGTTGACGTCAGAACATCCCACGGTCGGCGATGCGCAGGTCCGTGCATGGCATCCGTGCCGCGGTATGGATTCGGCTGAAGCTGATGGCATCCGTCTCCTTGTTTGAAGCGGGCATCTGCCAGTCGTCCGTGAAACGGAAACAGGGGGAAGGCGCCAGCCTTTGGCCAGTCGAGAGGATCGAAGTCCATATCGGTCAGTGGAACGATGACGTCGCCGTAATCTCTGTGCGACAACCGCGTCAGACGTCCTCCAAGGTCGGGCCGGAAGGTAGCCGATAGCGCACCGCTGTTAATGGTCAGATCGGGCACGACAGGCCCCAATCAAATTCCGATAAACCTTGGATCATGCCGCCCAACGTGCCTAGGGTCCCACCCGGCGACGCCTGATCGCGCCGTCGTGATCCTTCGCGCAAAACCGCCCGCCCTGAAAATGGTCGGCGACCTGGGTATTTTCCGCCGTCGGCGCCTGAGCGCTCAATGAACGGGCCGCGCCGCGCGCGGTGCCACGATCCGCCGGCCGATAGCCAAGCTTCGCCGCCGTCGAGTTGTCCCACCAGTCGTACTCGGTCTGAGAAACCCCATAGACAGTGGTGCAATCGATATCGGGATGTTCAAGTCCGATTAGAATGAGCTGTGCAAGGTCGCGCGGGCTGACCCAGGTGCCGAGGCTGCGTGCGTCGCTGCGTGGATCATGCGGATCGATCGTAGCGTTCGCGATCCTGATGATCAGGCTGCGGATTCCGAACTTCTCAAAGTACAGGCCGGCTTCAAGTTCATTCCAGCACTTGCCAAGGCCGTAGAAGCTGTCGGGACGCATCAAGCCATCCGGCGGCACCTGCTGATCGCGAGGATAGAACCCGGTGGCGTGGTTGCTGGATCCAAGTACCACCCGCTTGATTCCGAGCTCCCGCGCGGCCTCGTACAAATTGTGCGTGCCGAGAACGTTCACACGAAGAATATCCTCGATCGCTCTCTCGCCGGGATAACCGGCCAGGTGAATGACAGCGTCGACGCCGTCCAGGGCGTTCCGCATGGCTCCAAAGTCGCAGATGTCGACCTGAGTCCAGGTCTCGTCTTCACGCAAGTCGCCGGGGTCGGTGGTGTCCAGGATACGGATCGAGCGGATCTTCCCTTTGAGGGCCTCGCGAATTCTCTGGCCCACTCTGCCTGAGCCGCCGGTGAGCGCCACGACCTGGTCCGACCGAGACGACGCAGGTTTTCCTTCCGATGCAGCGGCTGCATCAGTCAATCCTTCAGCATATTGCACTTACTTAAACTCCTTCGAACATCCGCTGGCGCGCGTTCAGGATATGGCGTTGCATCGCAAGGCGTGCGCCTTCTGAGTCACGCTGCCGGATCGCTTCGAATATCGCGTCATGCTCCGACTGAACGGAGCGCAGGCGCTCCGGCGTACGGAGAAGGCTGAGCTGGCGGGTGATATTCATGCCCGTGGCGATGTGTGGCGCCAGGGATTCCTGTATAGAGATGTAGTATGGATTTCGTGTCGCGTGAGCCACAGCTTCGTGAAACTGCCGATCCTCTTCAATACCTACCGTACCCGTCTTGACACACCGTTCCAGTACTTCGAGAGCCTCACTGAGGTGCTGAAGATCTTCCTCCTGCCACCTTTCGGCAGCCAGCGCAGCAGCCGCGGCTTCGTGACCCGCTCGGAACTCGAAACAGCGCTGAACGTCTGCAAGTGATCCAACCTGCGCAAACCGAAGAACCGCAAGATCAGGCTGCCGCTTTACGTAGGTACCTGAGCCTTGCCTCGAGACGACGACACCATCCTCCCGAAGGCGACCCAGAGCTTCGCGTACAACGGGCCTCGAAACAGCAAATCGGGTCGAAAGATCGGTCTCTGAGGGTAATCTGCTGTTCAGTCGCAGATCGCCGCGGGCAATAAGCGCTACGATCCCGTCATAAACAACATCGCTCAGTCGTTCCGGAGATGTATCCCTGGCCGCGAGTTCTAGCCCGGTATCGGTCATGTCGCTCTATCCCGATTTGTAAGAAGTGCTTCTTTCCGAAAGGCAGTGCGAAATCGCCCGGCGAGCGAACGGGATTCCCACTGCGAATTCCGGCTGGTGAACTTATAGCAACGTATGGTTTGCGAAGACAAGTTCGCTCCTTCCTGCGTCCGCCCAATCTTCGCTTTCGGACT
>NZ_JAEPRP010000280.1:0-5775 GCF_016652895.1 Ensifer sp. SSB1 | reverse complement strand
GCTGCTGCTCATTGCGCTTTCCGGCATGAAGATCATGGCATCGGCGACCGACCTCCTGTCGGTCTATGTCGGCCTCGAATTGATGGTTCTGAGCACCTATGTGCTGACCGGCTTCCTCAGGCGCGAGCAACGTTCGAACGAGGCGGCGCTGAAATATGTGATCCTGGGCGCTGTCTCGACCGGAATATTCCTCTACGGGGTCTCGCTCATCTATGGCCTCACCGGCACCACGCAGCTGGATAAAATGGCAGCTTCGATAACCGGCGAGCCGCTCGACCCGGGACTGCTGCTCGCGGTGGTGTTCGTCGTCGCGGGGCTGGTCTTCAAGGTTGGCGCCGTGCCGTTCCATATGTGGGTGCCCGATGTCTACGAAGGCGCGCCGACGCCGATCACCGCCTTCATGTCGGTGGGCCCGAAGGCGGCCGGTTTTGCGGTGATCCTGAGAGTGTTCCTCAATCCGCTGGTTGCTGCCTCCAATGTCTGGATCATCGTGGCCATCATTGCTGTCGTGACGATGGCGCTCGGCAGTTTCGTGGCGCTGGTGCAGGACAATTTCAAACGCCTGCTTGCCTATTCCAGCATCGCGCATGCGGGATTTGCAATTTTCGGCATTGTGGCTGGCGGTACGGACGGGACCGCCAGCGTCATGCTCTACCTTTTGATCTACACCTTTATGAACCTCGGCATCTTCGGCGCCGTCATCATGATGCGCAATGGCAACTTTTCGGGCGAAGTCATCGAAGACTATTCAGGTTTCGCCAAGCTGCATCCGGGGCTCGCGGCTTTGATGCTGATCTATCTTTTTTCGCTTGCCGGCATTCCGCCGACGGCCGGGTTCTTCGCCAAGTTCTACGTGCTCGTTGCTCTTGTCGAGCGAGGTTTCGTCCTTTTGGCGGTGATAGCCGTGCTCTTGAGCGCGGTTGCCGCCTATTTCTACATCCGCATCGTCATGGTCATCTTCATGCGCGAGCCCGCAAGAACGTTCGAGCCGGCGCTGACGCCCATGGTCGGCGCCACGCTCGCACTCACCGCCGTCGGCACAATCGGCATTGGCCTGTTTCCGGCATGGTTTCTAAGGCTTGCTCAACAATCGGTGTTTGGCGGCTGATCGATCGTGTTTGCAATGGTCTAAACGACGGAATAAACTAGAAGTTCAAGAAAGGAATGCCCAAAATCGCTTCCCGGGGCGACCGCGCTACCGGCCAAAAAGGCCTCGATCGCGGCTTGAGCACTGCCCCCGACGGGTGACCGGGCAATGCGAGATGACTGCAACCGAATTCCTGCCGGTTCTTTTCATGATCGCCGGAATTGTTCTGGTGGCAGGTGCGACGCTTTTTATCTCCTCGCTGCTGCGCCCCTCCAATCCCTACCGCGAAAAGAACATGCCCTACGAGTGCGGCGTGGACCCCGCTGGCGAAGCCGCCGGTGGCCGGTTCAGGGTCCAGTTCTTCATCCTTGCGATCCTGCTCGTCATCTTTGATGTCGAAGCGATGTTCCTCTTTCCTTGGGCCGTCGTCCTGAAAGAAATCGGGATCGTCGGCTATCTTGAGATGTTTGTCTTCATGGTGCTGCTTCTCGTGGGCTTCGCCTATGCCTGGCTGAAGGGAGCGCTGGAATGGGAGGAATAGGAAACGCGATCCAGGACAGTGTCCTTTTCACCTCGGCCGAAAGCGTCATCAACTGGAGCCGAAGCTCAGCCCTTTGGCCAGAGACCTTCGGCATCGCCTGCTGCGCCATCGAGATGATCTCAGCCGGGTGCGCGCGCTATGATCTCGACCGGTTCGGAGTGGTGTTTCGCCCTTCGCCGCGCCAATCCGACGTCATGATTATCGCTGGCACCGTTACACGGAAGTTCGCCCCCGTCGTGCGAAGGCTTTACGACCAGATGCCGGAGCCGCGCTGGGTGATCGCGATGGGCACCTGCGCGATATCGGGAGGGGTGTATAACACCTATGCTGTGGTGCAAGGGTCGGAAACCTTCGTGCCCGTCGACGTGCATGTGCCCGGCTGCCCGCCAAGGCCCGAAGCGCTGATGCATGGTTTCCTTCTGCTTCAAGAAAAGATCAAGAAGTCCCGTGCGCTGGCCGGGACCAGGCTTGATCGGGCTGAAGCGTCATGAACGTCGAGCCGTCTCTCAATCGTGCTTTGATCCTCGCCCGCTTCGGAACGACAATCGAAGATCTGGGGACGGCGCATGGCGTCGATGTCTTTACCGTTCTGCCAGATAGGCTCATCGAATTCTGCCGGTTCCTGAAGGAGGACCCGGGGCTGCAATTCAATTTCCTCTCGGATATCTGCGGGGTCGATCACTACCCACAAGCCCCTCGCTTCGAGACGGTGTACCACCTCTATTCGTTGCCCAACCGGTGGCGTGTTCGCATAAAGTGCTTTCTTGGCGATCCGCCGCAGGTCCCCACGGTAACCGGCGTCTGGCGAACGGCCAACTGGCACGAACGCGAGGCCTGGGACATGTATGGCATCCGGTTCGAAGGGCATCCCGACCTCAGGCGGATCTACATGTGGGAAGGCTTCGAGGGCTTCCCACAACGCAAGGACTTTCCGCTCAAGGGCTACAAGGACAAGCTCAATCCGTTTGGTGCCGAAGGTCCGCCGCCGACACAGCCTGATTTGACCACCCGGGACATTCCACAGAGCGGGAAGAGCAACTGACCATACAAAGCTCAGGTCGGCGCGACCGAGAGACATTGTAACCCAAGGAGGCCGTTTAACGCCGGAGAGTTGAGATGACCGAAGTCACCGAGCTCACGAGGCTAGAGGGCGAAGCGCTCAACAGCAAGGAAGTGCTTCTCAACCTCGGTCCACAGCACCCCAGCACCCACGGGGTTCTTCGCCTCGTCCTTAAACTCGATGGCGAGATTGTCGAGCGGGTGGACCCTCATATCGGCTATCTCCACCGCGGTACCGAGAAGCTGGCGGAAAGCTTCACCTATACCCAGATCTTTCCGCTGACGGATCGGCTCGACTATCTCTGCCCGCCATCGAACAACTTGGGCTTCGCACTGGCCGTCGAGAAGCTTCTTGGCATTCAGGCCCCGATCCGGGCGCAATACATCCGCGTCATGATGGCGGAACTCGCAAGGATTTCGGGCCACCTCCTGATCACCGGTGCACTGCCGATGGATCTCGGCGCGATGACAGCGCTGCTTTATGTCATGCGCGAACGCGAAATGATCATGGATCTTCTTGAAATGATCACCGGCGCGCGCATGCACACGTCCTTTTGCCGGGTTGGAGGGGTGCGCGAGGACCTGCCTGAAGGCTTCTTCCCGAAAATCCGGGAATTCTGCGACATCTTCCCAAGCCGGATCCGGGACTATGAGCGCCTGCTCGAAGACAACCGGGTATTCCTGAAACGCACGCGGGACGTCGGCGTCATCACCCCAGAAGATGCCATCGACCTCGGCTTGAGCGGTCCGAACCTTCGGGCATCGGGTGTCAACTGGGACATCCGTCGCGACGAACCCTACGAGATCTATGATCGGCTTGAGTTCAACGTCATCACCCGCACTGAGGGCGATTGCTATGCGCGCTGGCGCTGCCGGGTCGACGAGATGCGCGAAAGCCTTCGGATCATCGAACAATGCATCGAACAGATGCCAGAGGGGCCATTCCAGATCGATATCCCGACGATCGCCTTCCCGGTCGACAAGCAAAGGGTGCATTGCTCGATGGAGGCCCTGATCCAGCATTTCGACCTCTCTGCCTACGGCTTTGACGTGCCGGCAGGCGAAGTCTATTCCGCGATCGAGGCACCCAAGGGGGAACTCGGGTTCTACATCATCAGCGACGGGTCGCCGAAACCGTTCCGGATGAAGGTCCGGGCGCCTTCGTTCGTCAATCTCCAGGGGATCTTCGGGGTCACGAACGCCCGTTACCTCGCAGATATGATCGCAGTGCTCGGTAGCCTCGATCCGGTGATGGCGGAGGTGGACAAGTAACCAGGAATTGGGCTGCAATGACTATGCGCGAAAAGATAAAAGAGGCTGCAACGCGGTATCCCGACCAGCGCTCGGCGATCATGCCCGCGCTTCTCATTGCCCAGCGCGAACATGGCTATCTGCCGGGCGTAGTGCTGGAGGAGGTCGCCGAAATCCTCGGTGTCGAGCGGATCTGGGTCTACGAGCTGGCGACGTTCTACACGCTCTTCCAAACCGAGCCCATTGGCAGGTTCCATCTGCAGCTCTGCAACAACGTCTCCTGCATGCTGTGCCACTGCGAGGACCTGTTGCGGCATCTGGAGCAAGTGCTGGGGATCGAACGGGGCGGGACGACCCCGGATGGCATGTTCACGCTTTCGACCGTCGAATGCCTCGGCGCCTGCGAGATGGCTCCGGTCATGCAGGTCGGTGACGACTATCACGGAAACCTCGACGTCGCGGGCATCGACGGGCTCTTGGACAGGTTGCGCACGATGGGCGCCGATCTGACCGAAACGCAACCGGGATAGCGCCATGTACGAGCCGGTCCTTTTGAAAAACCTCGATGTTGCAGACGCCCATCTCCTGGCGACCTATGAAGCCGGCGGGGGTTACCGGGCCCTCAACAAGGCGCTCAAGGAACATACCCCTGAAGAGATCATCAACCTCGTCAAGACATCGAACCTGCGCGGTCGCGGCGGTGCCGGATTTCCGACGGGCATGAAGTGGAGTTTCGTGCCGAAGGGGAACAGACAGAAATATCTCTGCTGCAATGCCGATGAAGGCGAGCCAGGCACCTTCAAGGACCGCATTATCATGGAGCGTGACCCGCACCAGCTGATCGAGGGCATGGCGATCGCCGCCTATGCGATCGGGGCAGAAGTCGCCTATGTCTATATCCGCGGGGAATATGTGCTTGCGATGCGGCGGCTTGAACAGGCAATCGCCGAGGCCAAGACGAAGGGTTACCTGGGGTCGCGGATCCTGGGCTCTGACTTCAATTTTATCGTGCATGTCCATTGCGGCGCGGGTGCCTATATCTGCGGCGAAGAGACGGCGATGCTTGATTCACTCGAAGGCAAAAGGGCGCAGCCGCGCCTGAAGCCGCCGTTCCCGGCAGTCGCGGGGCTCTATGCCAGCCCGACCGTCATCAATAATGTCGAGACCCTGGTGTGCGTGCCGCATATCGTTGCCCGGGGTGCTGATTGGTTTCGCTCGATCGGCCCGGCAAAGAGCCCAGGCCCGAAACTCTACTGCGTCAGCGGACAGGTGCGCAAACCGGGGCTCTATGAGCTTCCGATGGGAATTCCGCTTCGCGAACTGGTCGAGGATCATGCCGGCGGGGTGCCTGTCGGACGCAGGATCAAGGCGGTCATCCCCGGCGGCGTTTCAGCACCGGTGATCCCGGAACCCGGCCTGGATGTCGCAATGGATTTCGACTCGCTTGCAGCCGTCGGCTCGATGCTTGGCTCGGCAGGCGTCATCGTCGTCGACGACACCACATGCATGGTCAAGGTCGCGACCCGGATCGTGGAGTTCTTCCACCACGAATCCTGCGGCAAGTGCACCCCTTGCCGTGAAGGCTTGAACTGGGCGGTGAAAGTGTTGCGCCGGATCGAAGCGGGCAAGGGTGCGCCCGGCGACATGGAGCAGCTGGACATGCTTTGCAAAGGCATTTTCGGCAATACGTTTTGTGCCCTGGGGGATGGAGCGGCGATGGGCTTGCGCGCCTCGCTCGCGCATTTCCGGGACGAGTTCGTCGCCCACATCGAAGAACGGCGCTGTCCGTTCCATTAAGAGCACCCTGGAAAAAGGGCGTGTAGGTCATGGTTAGCGT
>NZ_JAEPRP010000001.1:46345-107107 GCF_016652895.1 Ensifer sp. SSB1 | reverse complement strand
CCGACCAACCGGGTCGTAGAGCTCGGTTCGCACGTCATTATTTGATCGTCTTGCCCGCCTGTCCGGTGCGCCGGGCTGGGGCCTCGCGTCCGCGAAGAGAAATACGGAGCCGTTCCCGGTCGGAAACGGCTCCGTTTGCTTGTGATGCCCCTGTCTTTCAGCGCCACCGCATTAACCAAACATCAAGGTTAATGCTTCATTTTCAAGGCTCGAACGAAGCGGCTCCGGCGGGGTGTCCGGCCGCCTCATTGTCTTAGCTTCCCGCGCGGAATCTCCGACGCTGGTCTCCGGCCGGCGCGGGCGAAGCCGTGCCGTTCGTCAAGCGTTGCGTGGAGTCGGTTGATGCGTAAGAGTCGGAACCTGCGTCAAAAGTCTCGCCTGAACGTGCCTGCGTGGATGGCGCCTGCAATCATCGGCCTCGCGCTCTATCTCGGCTTCCCCTCCGTTGCAGCCTATGCGGACCTGGCGACCTTCCTCTCCGGCATCAATCGCGGCGGCGAACGCTGGCGCATGTATATGACGCCGTCACCGGCAGGCTCGATCCACGAAGTCGAGATGGTTTTTGCCGATCCGATCACGACCGGTGCGCTTGATGGCGGCGCCGGCATCAACATGCCCGACGGCAGCCGCGTCGCACTCACCTCGGAGACCAAGCACTCCGGTACGCCCGACGAGGAACGCGTCAATCGCCGCGCCAAGAAGGGGCGCATCGTCGCCGTCACGCCGGTGACGCCGCCGAAGGATTTTACCGCCGGCTCCATCCTGCAGCGCACGAGCTCTTTGACGGAGCCGCGCTTCGAGGAGGGCGAGAAGATGGTCTTCGCCAAGTCGCGTATCAAGGGCAAGGAGATCGAGATCGCCACGGCCTTCTATAGAAAGAAGCCGCCAAAGGTGGATCCCGGTGTTTCGCCGATGCTGGCCAAGCTCGTGACGAACAACAAGCCCGACATTCTTGCGACTGCTTACGTCCGGCCCGAGCCGGACTATGCGCGTGAATCGCCCTTCGATTCGATCCTGCGCGAAGACGAGAATGCCGGTCGCTTCATTCCCGAGATCGCACCGGACGATCATGCCTGGGCCGCAACCGTGCTGCCGCCGGCCGTTTTCAGCAAGGAAGAACAGACCTGCCTTGCGGAAGGCATCTACTTCGAAGCGCGCAGCGAGTCGCTCAAGGGCCAGGCGGCGGTGGCGCAGGTGATTCTCAATCGCGTCCGCAATCCGACCTATCCGAAAACCATCTGCGGCGTCGTCTATCAGAACAAGACCTGGCGCAACCGCTGCCAGTTTTCATTTGCCTGCGACATGATCCGCGACCTGATCTATTCCCGCTCGCATTGGAAGACGGCCAAGGACGTGGCGATGGCGGTCACGGCGGGCAAGATCTGGCTGCCGGAAGTGGGGTCGGCCACGCACTACCATGCCACCTACGTCAATCCGCCGTGGGCGAAGACGATGAAGCGGGTCGGCAAGATCGGCATGCACATCTTCTACCGCACCTATGGCGGCGGCTGGAGCTGATCGGCTTCTGACGCGATTTCGCCGTCTTTGGCTTCCGGGCATGGAGCGCAGATTCCTGCAGGCCGAGTGCGCGATTCCCGCCTCCAACCTTGCCGAGGATCGCGTGGTAAGCGCCTAACCATTTGAATTATCGTGATAATATTGTCCACGGTGAAGCGGCCTGCATGCCTTGACTATGCGGGTGCCTAAAACTATGTTGCGCGCGACTTCAAATGGGGCCGAAACGTGGCTTGAACGCTGGCCTATTGTATGACCGAAATCGCGGTCCAAGACCCGATGAGGACGGCAAGGGAGTAGCCACGTGGCGGAGAAACCTGAAGAAAGTCTGGAAGCGCGGCTGAAGCAGCTCGGCGAGAAGATTGAGGCCAAGAAGCCTCATGCGCCTGATGCAGTGGAGGCCCGTGCCGCCGAAAGCCGCAAGGGCTATGCGGCGGCGATGAAGCTCTCGAGCGAATTCATCGCCGCGATCGTTGTCGGGGCGTTTCTGGGCTATCTTTTGGACCACTTTGCGGGTACAGGGCCGTGGGGCATGATCGTCTTCCTGCTTCTTGGCTTCTGCGCTGGCGTGCTGAATGTGCTGCGCTCGGCCGGTATGGTGGCAACACCGGAAGCCGGAAGAGGCGGCCCTAGGAATGACAAGAAGGACGGAGACGCCCGCTGAGGCGTTGCCCCGAAGAAAACGGTTTCCGCTCTTGGGCGGGCAGAACGAAAGAGAAGCGCGGTGTCAAACGATCCGACCCACCAGTTCCTGGTCAATAAGATTGTCCCGATCGAGATTGGCGGACTTGACTTTTCCTTCACCAATGCGTCGCTGTTCATGGTTGCGACCGTCGGTGCCGCGGCAGGCTTCCTTTATCTGACGACGTCGCAGCGCGGTCTGATCCCGACCCGCATGCAGTCGGTTTCGGAAATGTCCTACGAATTCATCGCCTCGATGCTGCGCGAAGGCGCTGGCAGCGGCGGCATGAAGTTTTTCCCGATGGTGTTCTCGCTGTTCATGTTCATCCTGACGGCGAACCTGCTCGGCATGATGCCCTATTTCTTCACGGTCACCAGCCAGATCATCGTCACTTTCGCTCTGGCGCTGTTCGTTATCGGCACCGTTATTCTCTATGGTTTCTACAAGCACGGTTTCGGCTTCCTGAAGCTTTTCGTGCCGCATGGCGTACCCGGCGTGCTTCTGCCGCTCGTCGTCGCGATCGAAATCATCTCGTTCCTTTCCCGCCCCATCAGCCTTTCGGTCCGCCTCTTCGCCAACATGCTGGCCGGCCACATCACGCTGAAGGTTTTCGCAGGCTTCGTCACCTCGCTCAGCGCCCTCGGCGCGCTCGGCATCGGTGGCGCCATCCTGCCGCTCATCATGACCGTCGCCATTACCGGTCTTGAATTCCTCGTCTGCTTCCTCCAGGCCTATGTCTTTGCGGTACTGACCTGCATGTACCTCAACGACGCTGTCCATCCCGGAAGCCACTAAGGAATACAGTCGCTTGCTTCCGGCCGGCCCTCCGCCGGAAGCGCAATCCTAAGCCGCAACACCATTCGAAGGAGTTCAATCATGGAAGCGGAAGCAGCAAAGTACATCGGCGCAGGTCTGGCTTGCCTCGGCATGGCCGGCACGGCTCTCGGCCTCGGCAACATCTTCGGCAGCTACCTCTCTGGCGCACTGCGCAACCCGTCGGCTGCTGACGGCCAGTTCGGCCGCCTCGTATTCGGCTTCGCCGTTACGGAAGCTCTGGGCATCTTCTCGCTGCTCGTAGCCCTGCTCCTCCTCTTCGCCGTCTAATACCGGCTGGAGTTTCGGCCGCGGCCCGTCAAAAGGCCGCGGCCGCGCATATTCTTGAGTGCACCTGGAGGTGAGCATGTTTGTGACCGCGGCGTATGCCCAGCAGTCAACCACCACTGAAGGCGCCGAAGCACACGATGCCGCTGCGGCCGGTGAGGTGCACACCGAAACGGGTGTGGCCCACGAAGGCGAGGCTGGTTCCGGCGTGTTCCCGCCCTTCGATTCGACCCATTTCGCATCGCAGCTGCTCTGGCTCGCGATCACGTTCGGCCTCTTCTATCTTCTGATGTCGAAGGTCATCATTCCGCGGATCGGCGGAATTCTCGAAACCCGTCACGATCGGATCGCTCAGGATCTCGATGAAGCGTCCCGCCTCAAGGGCGAAGCAGACGCCGCCATCGCTTCCTACGAGCAGGACCTGGCAACGGCCAAGTCCAAGGGTCACAAGATTGCTGACGACGCTCGCGAATCGGCAAAGGCCAAGGCCAATGCAGACCGCACGGCCGTCGAAGCCGATCTCGCCAAGAAGATTTCGGCCGCGGAAGACCGCATCGCCGACATCAAGGCAAAGGCACTGGCCGACGTCGGTGCCATCGCCGAGGAAACCGCGACCGCTGTCGTTCAGCAGCTGATCGGTGGAACCGTCACCAAGGCCGAGATCACCGCTGCCGTCAAGGCATCGGCTGGCAACTGAGGAGCACTGAGCCATGCATCTTGATGCAACTTTCTATGCCTTCGTTGGCCTGATCCTGTTCTTCGTCCTGATCGCCTATCTCAAGGTTCCGGGCATGATCGGCAAGGCGCTCGACGCCCGCGCCGAAAAGATCGGTAACGAGCTGACTGAAGCAAAGCGCCTGCGCGAAGAAGCACAGAGCCTTGTTGCCGAGTACCAGCGCAAGCGTAAGGATGCTGAAGCGGAAGCTGCCGGTATCGTCGCTGCCGCTCAGCGCGAAGCCGAAATGCTGACGGCGGAAGCCAAGCAGAAGACCGAGGAATACGTTGCGCGTCGCACGGCTCTCTCGGAGCAGAAGATCAAGCAGGCTGAAAGCGACGCGATCAACGCCGTCCGTTCCGCTGCTGTCGATCTGGCGATTGCCGCTGCCGAGAAGGTCGTTGCCGCCAAGGCGGACGCCGGTGCACAGAGTGACCTGTTCAAGAAGGCGCTTGGCGAAGTCAAGGCACGCCTGAACTAAGCCGCCAGGACATTCCCGATTGAAAGAGCCCCGCCTTGTGCGGGGCTTTTTGTTTGTACCATGCGCCGAGTGACGCCTTTCCAAGCGTGTGGTGGTCGAGCCCGGGTGGGCCTATGCCGGCAGTCGCGCTGCTGCCTGCCCGAGACACAGCCGGACGGCCGGGATGTCGTCGGCGCTTCCAGCCCGGTATCGTGTCCGATGGCGCGACTGTTGGCCGCGTAGGCGCGGTGAAGGTGCGTCGAGGTCAGCCATCCGCGCGTTTCGGAACCGGGCGCGTCGGGTTGATCGTCTATTGAGGATGGGGCAGGCGCTAGCCGTCTTGCCGCAACGGCCGGAAGCTCATGCGGTGAAGAGCGCAGGGGCCTTGGGCTTCAATGGCGCGGCGATGGGTCACGGTCGCATAGCCGGCATGGAGCGCGAAGCCGTAACCGGGATGGGCGAGATCGGCGCGGGCCATCATGCGATCTCGGGTAACCTTGGCGACAATCGAAGCAGCGGCGATCGACAACGACCGCGCGTCACCCTTCACGACAGCTTTGGCGTGGCATGAAAGCCCGGGCGGCACGTCACGGCCGTCGACGAGCACGAAGCGGGCGGACGAGGTGAGGCCCGCCACCGCGCGCCGCATCGCTTCCAGACTTGCCTTGCGGATATCTGTGGCATCGATCGTGCCGGCGGAAGCTGAGGCGATCGACACCTCCGATGTCGCGAGAATTGCTTCGAACAGCCTCTCGCGTGCCTGGGCGCTGAGCTTCTTGCTGTCATCGAGGCCTTCGGGAATGGCGTCGGGATCCAGGATGACTGCGGCTGCTACGACCGGCCCTGCGAGCGGGCCGCGGCCAGCTTCATCGGCGCCGGCGACAGGCCAGAAACCGTCCCCCTTCGCCGAGAGTTCAAAACTGAAATCGGGTGCTTCGATGATATCGGGAAAAAGGGGAGAATCGGACGACCTGCGAGACATGAGTCTAATTCGCATGATCGACCGATTCTCTTCAAGCCCCCAGGTCCGAGTGCGGCGGCGGACGGGGGATGGCCGATGCCCCAGGCGGGGGCAGGGCATCGGAACTGCTTTGTGACCTCTGGGCGCTGGCACCGCTTGCTGAGGGGAATTGGCGGCGGTATCCCATCTCCCGGCATCGTCAGCGCGCAGCATCGGTCACGAACCCGGAATGGCTCTGCGCCGGCCACCGGGAAAATCGTCAAAGAAGCGAGAGTTGCACCCCCGTTCCCAGCGGCGGCACGAAGAGGTCGTCGCGAAGCTGCCGGCGTGTCGGGTTGAAGCCAAGGCGCTTTGTGGCGAGATCGAAGCGGCGGCCGATCTGCCAGGCATAGGGACCGGCGCCTTTCATGCGCTTGCCGAATTCAGCGTCGTAGTCCTTGCCGCCCCGCATGGAGCGGATGAGTGACATGACATGGCGGTAGCGGTCCGGATAGTTGCGCAGCAGCCAGTCACGAAACAGCGGGCTAACTTCCAGCGGCAGCCGCAAAAGAACGTAACTCGCTTCGGTTGCCCCAGCTGTCCTGGCCGCTTCGAGCACTCGCTCGATCTCATGGTCGTTGAGCGCGGGGATGATGGGCGAGACGAGAACGCCGGCGGGGATGCCCGCCTCGGCGAGGGCGCGAATCGCCTCCAGGCGCTTGGGAGGCGTCGCAGCGCGCGGCTCCATCGTTCGTGCCAGTTTGCGATCGAGCGTCGTGACCGAGATGCCGACCCGGACCAGCCCCTTCTCGGCCATCGGCGCGAGAATGTCGATGTCGCGGGTCACCATCGCCGATTTCGTGACGATCATGACCGGATGATTGGCCTCGCTGAGTACTTCCAGGATCTGGCGCATGATGCGCCATTCCTTTTCGATCGGCTGATAGGGATCTGTGTTGGTACCAATGGCGATTGGCCTGACCTTGTAATCCGGCCGCGCCAGTTCGCGCTCCAGAAGCCGCGCAGCATCTGGTTTGGCAAAGAGCTTGGCTTCGAAATCCAGGCCTGCCGAGAGGCCCATGAAGGCATGCGTCGGACGGGCGAAGCAATAGATGCAGCCGTGCTCGCATCCGCGATAGGGGTTGATCGAACGATCGAAGGAGATATCGGGAGAATCGTTCCGCGTGATCACCGTCCGCGGCTTCTCGACCTGCACTTCGGTCTTGAACGGTGGCAGGTCCTCCAGGCTTTCCCAGCCGTCGTCGAAGCTTTCCCGCGCCTGTGGCTCGAAGCGGCCTGACATGTTGAGCCCGGCACCGCGCCCGCGGCGACGGTCGATGTCGATCCGCAATCCGGTTGCGCTCATCATCGCGTCGGCGACATCTGCCGTATTGGCGGGTGCGAGCGCACCCTGCCTGATCTGAGACAGCTCGGTCATTGGAATCTCCCCGGAACCAGATTTCTGATCCCGTTTTGTTCTGACTATTTTCCTATCGCGAAAACAAGAACAATTCAAGAACAAAAAAGCAGAAGGTTTTGGTGTGGATCCAAGATGCCTCCCAGCAAGCTGCCTCCGCGGGTCTGCGGATGTAGCAATTGTAAGGGTGATGCGGTAGGACGGGCTATGCTGACGATTATCATGGAAACACGGGACAACGAATCCGAACTGGTGCAGACGCTCTCGGTGCTCGTTGCCGGCGCGGTGGAGGGCCTCGTCAGCGACGTGATCATCCTCGATCATGGCTCAAGGGATGGTTCGTCGCGCGTGGCCGAGGCCGCCGGTTGCCGCTTTTGCCTCGATTGGGATCTCGGCGATGTCGTGCGCTCGGCACGCGGCGAATGGCTGATGTTGCTCGAGCCCGGCGCGCGCCCGATCGGTCGCTGGATCGACGAGCTTGCCGAATACGTCTCGCTGAACAGGACGCCCGCGCGGTTCTCCGATTCCCGGATGCATCGCAAGCCGTTTTTCAGCCGTATGGTCCGGCGAAAGAAGCCGCTGGAAGCGGGTTTCCTGATGAACAAAAACGATGCCCTGGCGGCGGCGGCGGGCAACCGTTGCCTCGGCGACATGACGAACGTCCGGGCCGTTCGCAAGCTCCCTACCGAGCTCGTTCCGGCCTGGGTTGCCATCGAAGGCAGACCGGCGCGCCCTTGAACTCCACGCACTAAAAAGGTGCCAGTCCAGGGGACGGCACCTCAAGGCGTCTCTCAAATGACCTTGTCTGATAAAGTTCTTGCCGGGCAGCATTCTGGCTGCACGTCGTATCCCTTTGTTCTCCCCGCCCGGGGATATTGGCGGGGAGGCGTTCATACAGCCCAAAGAAAAAGGTGCGGCGGCCGATTTCGCTTGGCTGATGATCGGACGCTAACGACAGGAAAAATGGCTGTCAGTTACAAAGGTAACAGACGCGCCCGAAGAGCGATGGTTGCGCGTGGCGGGTTCCGGCTCAGCCGCGTTTCAGGTGCTCGTCGAGTCGGGGCATGATCTCGACGAAATTGCAGGGCATGTGCCGGTAGTCGAGCTGCTGCTTCAAGATGCCGTCCCAGGCGTCCCGGCAGGCCCCTGGCGATCCCGGCAGAACGAAGATGAAGGTGGCGTTGGCGACCCCGCCGGTCGCGCGCGACTGGATGGTCGAGGTGCCGATCTTTTCGTAGGAAATCTGGTGGAACACTTCGGAGAAGCCGTCCATGCGTTTTTCGAACAGCGGCTCCAGCGCCTCCGGCGTCACATCCCGGCCGGTGAAACCCGTGCCGCCGGTCGTGATCACCACGTCGATCGTCGGCTCCAGCGTCCAGGCCTTTACCTGGTCGTAAATCTTCGCCCGATCATCCGGCACGATCGCGCGAGCTTCGAGGCGATGACCGGCGTCACGCACCCGCGCTTCCAGCGTGTCGCCCGATTTGTCGTCTGCGAGCGTGCGCGTATCGGACACGGTGAGAACAGCAATTCCGATGGGAATGAAGGGACGTTTTTCGTCGATGCCGGCCATTCTATTTGCCTCTTCCTGTCGTGTTGCAGGCGAGAACGTACCAGCCGGGTTGCGCCTCCGAAAGAGTGCGCGCTGTCGCAGCCGCATGCGCACCGTTGTCGAAAATGCCGAAGCAGGTTGCGCCTGAGCCTGACATCCGCACCAGCGTCGCGCCTGCTTCCGTCAGCACTTGGCAGACATCGCTTACCACCGGCTGCAACTGCTGCGCCGGCGGCTGCAGATCGTTGCGCATTGCCGCCATGGCCGCCAGCCATGCGTCGATCGTTCCAAGGTTCTGCGGCAGAACGAGCGGTGGATTGGTCTTGTTTGAAAGCGTCCGGAAGACCACAGGCGTCGAAACGGCAACGAGCGGATTGACGAGCACGAGGGACAGGGATGGAAGGTGGGCGAGCGGCGTGATCTCCTCGCCGATGCCCTTCGCCACGAGGGGCATGCCGGCAAGACACATCGGCACGTCGGCGCCCAGCGCCAATGCCATCTCGTCGAGGCGAGAAGGTTCGATCGTGGCGCCCCAAAGTTCGAGAAGCCCGAGCAGCGTGGCCGCCGCGTCCGCAGATCCGCCACCGATACCGGAGGCGAGGGGCAAGTTCTTTTCGAGATGCAGGTGAACAGTGCCAGCGGCGGCGGGATCGCGCGCGCGCAGTTCCGCACGCAGGAGGTCCCGCGCCTTTAGCACCAGATTGCCGCCCTCAGCGCTGGCATCCATGGGCAGTTCGGCAGCAAAAGGCCCCGAAACGGTGAAGAGATCGGCGTTTGCCGATGCAAGGCCGATGCGGTCGCCGCGATCGGCGAAGGTGACGAGGCTTTCTAGAAGATGGTGGCCGTCGGCCCGCTGGCCGACGACATGGAGCGCCAAGTTGATCTTTGCGGGCGCCGCGCGTGTCAGCGTGAAGCCCGCAATGCCGTCCTCGGTCATGGATCGATCAGGACTTCTTGTCCGGCGCCGGCGCCTCCGGGGTCACTTTCTTCGGCGCGGTTTCCTTGGCGTCGGCAGAGGCAGGGACCTCTTCCTTCAGCGGCGGCAGGCCGTTTTCGATCTTCGCCTTGATCTTCGGGATCTCGGCTTCCTCGGGCTTCAGCTCAAGCGTCTGCGTCCACTGGAACACGGCTTCGAGCTTGCGGCCGACGCGCCAGTAGGCGTCGCCGAGGTGATCGTTGATGGTCGGGTCGCCAGCCATCAGTTCAGCCGCCTTTTCCAGTTCCACCACCGCATCGTCGAAGCGGTTCATGCGGAAATAGGCCCAGCCGAGCGAATCGACGATGTAGCCGTCATCCGGTTTCAGCTCGACCGCCTTGCGGATCATCTCGAGGCCTTCGTCGAGATTGATGTTCATGTCGACCCAGGAATAGCCGAGATAGTTCAGAACCTGCGGTTGGTCCGGATTGAGCTCCAGCGCCTTCTTGAAGTTCGGTTCGGCCTTGTCCCAGAGCTTCTGGCGCTCGTAGGCGATACCGCGCTGGAAGAAGACGGTCCAGTCGGTACGCTTCGGCACCGACCCGATCTGTTCGACAGCCTTGTCGTAGAGCGCTCCCATCTCCTTGTAGTCCTTGGCATCGGAAAGCACGCTGCCATAGGCGAGATAGTTGCGGATGTTCTTCGGGTCGACGTCGATCAGCGCCTTCAGATGCTGCTTCGCCTCGTCGACCTTGCCGATGCTGGCGAGGCTCAGGCCGAGCTGCAGCTCCGAAACGCGCCGCATCGGCGATTTTTCCGGGATAGCCTTGTAGAGTTCGATTGCCTCGTTCGGCTTCTTCAGGTTCTCGGCGATCCCGCCGAGCATCACCAGGATGTCGGCGCTGTCGGGGTCAAGCCGGCGCGCGGTCTGCAGATAGAGCGAAACGATATCTTCGGCGCCGTCGCGGTTGAGGGCAGCGCCAATCGAGAAGAGCACGGCTGCAGCACCCTGGCTGGCGTTCTTGACCTGCTGTTCCTGCGGAACACCATTCTCGATATCGGTCCTCAGCGCCTGAAGCGGCGTGTAGTTGTTGACCATGTTCTCGCCGACCGCGACGGTGTCGAGCGCCTTCTGCTTGTTGCCTTCGCGTGCCTCGAACCGGGCGAGCGCTTCGACCGCACGCATGAAGGTATCAGGCGCAGCGCTTCCGCCTTCGCGATCGAGAATGGCGTCGTTGAGCCTGGTCCGGGCTGTCTGCTTGTCGCCGGCGGCAACTGCGATCGCGCCTGCATGATAATTCTTGAACACGCGGAACCAGTCGGGACCTTGGAGGCCGTTGATCTCTGCCAGCGCTTCCTTCGGCTTGCCCTGACCGAACTTCGCCCAGGCGGAAAGCAGCCCGTTCATCAGCCGGTCGAGATCGTTCGGGCCCTGGTAGTTCAGGAGCTTCTGCGCATTGCGATACTCGCGCTTGCGGATCGCTTCGATCGCGCGGATCACGGTGGTGATGCGCTCGACGGCCGGGTCGGACTTGAGCTGCTCGGCAATCTGCGCGCCCTCGTCGAACTGGCCAGCCATCAGCAGCGTGATCATCAGCCGCTGCTTGACGTCGTTGTTGTTCGGTTCGAACTGCAGTGCGATCCGGTAGAGCTGGGTGGCCGATGCGAAGTCGCGGTCCGTATCGGCGGTGCGAGCTGCAAGGAAGGCGCCGGCGAAGGTGTTCACCGACTTGATGTCGAAGGGCTCGCTTTCCTCGACGGGGGCGGCCTTGTCTTCCGCGAAGGCCTGGTGGCTGCCGCTGACTGCGGCGAGAGCCAACAGTGCTGCGCCGCTGAGGAGGCGGAGGATCGTCATTTGCCGCATGTCAAACCTTTCGTGCCGATTGCTCGGCCAATCGCACCACTGAGGGTTGTTTTCGGAGTCAGCCACATATAGCCCAGCACAACTCTTGAGGAACAGAATGGCTTTTTTGGCGCAACGCGGCAAGAAATTCCTGTTGTTTGTCTTGGCTCTGCCGAAGCCTCGTCAGCTTACCCGATCGATGCAGAAGTCGATGACTTCGGTGAGCGCCGATTTCCAGGGTGACGCCGGCAGCGGTGCCAGCGCATCGCGGGCAATCGTGCCGTAGTGCTGGGCGCGGGCGATGGTATCGCTGAGGCCCCCATAGCGCTTGATCAGCCCGAGCGCCTTGTCGAGATTGGCATCGCTGCTGTCGCCGCCTTCGATCGCCTCGCGCCAGAAGGCCCGATCTTCGGCCGTTCCGCGGCGGTAGGACAGGATGACCGGAAGCGTGATCTTTCCTTCGCGGAAGTCATCGCCGACGTTCTTGCCGAGGTCGCTCGACGATCCACCGTAGTCGAGCACGTCATCGACGAGCTGGAAGGCGAGGCCGAGGTTCATGCCATAGGATTTCAGCGCGTTGCGGTCGGATTTGCTGGTCTGGGCGACGATCGGCCCAACTTCGGCGGCAGCGGCAAACAGGGCAGCGGTCTTCGCGCGGATGACCTGGAGATAATCGTCCTCGGTCGTCTCCATGTTCTTGGCGACGGAAAGCTGCAGTACTTCGCCTTCGGCAATGACGGAAGCGGCGGTCGACAGCACGTCGAGCGCGTCGAGCGAGCCGACGTCGACCATCATGCGGAAGGCCTGGCCGAGCAGGAAGTCGCCGACCAGAACGCTCGCCTGGTTGCCCCAGATCGTGCGGGCGGTGGACTTGCCGCGGCGAAGGTCGCTTTCGTCGACGACATCGTCGTGAAGCAGCGTCGCCGTGTGCATGAATTCGACGCTGGTTGCGAGCTTGACATGGGCGTCGCCCTCGTAGCCGAACATCGCTGCGGAAGCGAGCGTCAGCATCGGGCGCAGCCGCTTGCCGCCGGAAGAAATCAGGTGGTTGGCGACCTCGGGAATCATCTGAACGTCGGAGCCGGCCTTCGACAGGATGAGCTGGTTGACGCGCTCCATGTCCGGCGCAGTCAGGTCGACGAGCGGCTTAACGGACGCCTGTTTGTTTTTGCTGTCTTCCAGCGGTATCACTACGCCCACACCGGGACTCCTGTTTTCATTGTCGCTTTCGACAATAGGAAGGGGTGCCACGTGCGGCAAGAGGCGAATTGTCCCGCTTGCTGAAATAGGACAGGAAAAACCGCCGGATGAAGGAATTGATCCGTACCAACGATGCCGTCGTGCTCTCCTTTGCCGAGAGCCTGATGAAGGACGCCGGCATTGCAAGCCTCATCGCCGATCAGGGGATGAGCATTCTGGAGGGCTCGCTCGGCCTGCTGCCCCGCCGTTTTCTGGTCGCGGACGAGGACGCGGATGCCGCGCGGCGGATCCTGATCGACGCCGGGCTCGAGGCGGAGTTGCGGCCGTGAGGGTGCCGTGCAAGCCGGTGATGCCGCAGGGGCGCGCGTAATGGCTTCTGCCGCAACTGAAACCGTCGATGCGTTCCATCGCGGCAAGTTCCATGTCGTCCAGCCGTTGGGGCAAGGGCATCGCTCCGGCATGGACGCAATGATCCTGGCATCGCTCGTTTCCTCGGATCACCCCTGCCGGGTCGCCGATCTCGGCGCCGGGGCAGGTGCCGCCGGCATGGCCGTCGCGTCCCGGATGGAGGGCGCGGAAGTGGTGCTGGTGGAGCGCTCGCCTGTCATGGCGGAATACGCCCGCCGCAGCTTGGAGCTCGCCGAAAACGCGCGCTTTGCGTCGCGGGTCTCGGTGCTGGAGGCGGACGTATCGCTTGCCGGCTAGGCGCGTGTCGCTGCGGGCCTGGCGGATGACAGTTTCGATCACGTGATCATGAACCCGCCCTTCAACGATGCGTCCGACCGTAAGACGCCAGACAGTCTCAAGGCTGAGGCCCATGCGATGAGCGACGGGCTTTTCGAGGTCTGGGTGAAGACGGCGGGCGCGATCATGAAGCCGGGCGGACAGTTGTCGCTGATCGCCCGGCCGGAATCGATCGCCGAGATCATCGCCGCCTGCGGCCGTCGCTTCGGCGGTATCGAGATCACCGCGCTTCATCCGCGCGTCGGCGAAAATGCCGTGCGCATTCTGGTGACCGCGATCAAGCAGAGCCGCAAGCGGCTGGTCTTCCGCGCGCCGCTCGTCATGCACGAGGAGGGGCATCGCTTCGCCGATCATGTCGACGATCTCAACAACGGCCGCGCCGCCTACCACCGCCGATGATTTACCGTATGCGGCATTGCGTTTGTCGCGGCAGTGCATACATGCCATGGATGGGCCAATACATTTGGCATCGGAGCGGTATTCAGGAAGAATGTTGCGTGGTTTTCGCCCGCATCCCGCTCCAACGTGACCCAGTAAGCAGGAGTTGAAATGAAGGCGTTCCTGAGACGGTTGTTGCCGAGGCGATTTCGCAAGGAAGGCGTGACGATCCCCGTCGTCCGGCTTCACGGCGCAATCATGGCCGGCGGCGGGCAATTCCGGCCCGCGCTCAACCTGGTAACGGCAGCACCGCTTCTGGAAAAGGCCTTCGCAATCAAGGAAGCGCCCGCTGTCGCAATCTCGGTCAATTCGCCCGGCGGCTCCCCGGTGCAGTCGCGCCTGATCTATCAGCGCATCCGCGACCTCGCCCAGGAGAAGAAGAAGCGTGTGCTGATCTTCGTCGAGGACGTCGCAGCGTCTGGCGGCTACATGATCGCGCTTGCCGGCGATGAGATCATCGCCGATCCGACGTCGATCGTCGGCTCAATCGGCGTCGTCTCCGGCGGCTTCGGCTTTCCGGAACTGCTGAAGAAGATCGGCGTCGAACGACGCGTCTATACCGCCGGTGAAAACAAGGTGATGCTCGATCCGTTCCAGCCGGAAAAGGAAAACGACATCGCCTTTCTGAAGAACCTTCAGCTCGATATCCACGATACCTTCATCCAGATGGTGAAGGCGCGTCGCGGGCAGTTGCTCGCCGACGATCCGGATATCTTCTCCGGCCTTTTCTGGACCGGCCGGCGTGGGCTGGAGCTCGGTATCATCGATGGTCTCGGCGACCTGCGCGGCGAGGTGAAGAAGCGCTATGGCGACAAGGCGCGGCTCGAACTCATCCAGCCGGTGCGCAGCCTTTTCGGCCGCCGGCAGACCGGCGCGGCCGTTGCCGGCGCCATTGTCGAGCCCTTGGCGGCATCGGCCGCCGCGGGTCTTGCCGAAGCAATCGAGGAAAGGGCATTGTGGGCGCGGTTCGGGCTTTGAGCCCTGACCTGCGTGAGATGTCCTTGGAGGAACAATGCCGCAACTCATCCTGCTCCTGATTGCAGGTTTCGTCTTCTGGCTCGGCTATCGCAAGTTCGTGGCCGATGCACAAAAACTGACACGCCAACGCGAACAGACCCGCCGCGAAGAGCGGACCGGGGCGCAGGGCACGCTGGTCCAGGATCCGGAAACCGGTGAGTACAGGCTGAAACGCGACGACGAGTAGCGGGATCAATGAGGGCGGAGGCTCCGGCGCGTCTAATTGGCAGGCCGGCGCTGTAGTTGCTTGACCCCTGTCATCAGGCGTGGCACCTGTCCGGCACATTTTTTAGAAGAAATCCGGACGCGATCCATGACCACTCTGCCTGATCATATGAACCCGAAGCGCTCGTTTCAGGCTCTGATCCTGACACTGCACAACTACTGGGCCGACAAGGGTTGCGCTGTGCTGCAGCCCTACGACATGGAAGTGGGCGCCGGTACCTTCCATCCGGCAACGACCCTGCGTGCGCTCGGGCCTCGTCCGTGGCGGGCCGCCTATGTGCAGCCGTCGCGCCGCCCGACCGATGGCCGCTACGGCGAAAACCCGAACCGACTGCAGCACTACTACCAGTACCAGGTGCTGCTTAAGCCGAACCCGTCCAACCTGCAGGAGCTCTATCTCGGCTCGCTGGAGGCGATCGGCCTCGACCCGCTGCTGCACGACATTCGTTTTGTCGAGGACGACTGGGAGAGCCCGACGCTCGGCGCCTGGGGTCTTGGCTGGGAGTGCTGGTGCGATGGCATGGAAGTGTCGCAGTTCACCTATTTCCAGCAGGTTTGCGGCATCGAGTGCTCGCCGGTTTCCGGTGAGCTGACCTACGGTCTCGAGCGTCTCGCCATGTATGTGCAGGGCGTCGACAACGTCTACGACCTGAACTTCAACGGCCGCGAGGGTGCCGAGAAGATCAGCTACGGCGACGTCTTCCTGCAGGCCGAGCAGGAGTATTCGCGCTACAATTTCGAATATGCCAACACCGCCATGCTGCATCAGCATTTCATCGATGCGGAGGCCGAGTGCCAGGCGTTGCTCGCCGCCGGCGCGCCCGGCGATCACAGCAACAACCACCTGCACAAATGCGTCTTCCCGGCCTATGACCAGTGCATCAAGGCGAGCCACGTGTTCAACCTGCTCGATGCCCGCGGCGTGATCTCGGTCACGGAGCGCCAGAGCTACATCCTGCGGGTGCGCACGCTGGCCAAGGCCTGCGGCGAAGCCTTCCTCTTGACCGACGCCGGCGGCGCGAATTTCAACCGGGACGCCGCTTGACCCAGGAGCCTGCCGGCCTCGTCGTTCACATCAACGGCTGGCCGGGAACCGGTAAGCTCACGATCGCGCGCCATCTGGCTGAAAGACTGGGCGCGCGCCTCGCCGACAACCACACGCTGATCAATCCAGCCGAGGCGCTGTTTTCGCGTGGCACGCCCCTCTATCGTTCGCTGCGTGCGGCCATCCGCGAAAGTGTGTTCGAACACATCGCCAAGGCGCCGGCCGAGCAATCCTTCGTCTTTACCGATGCGCTGTCGGATGATGCCGCCGATAGCCGCGCCTTCGAAGACTATGCTGCACTCGCGCAAAGACGGGGCGCGCGCTTCGTCGCGGTCGTCATCGATTGCGGTCTTGAGGAAAACTTGAAGCGGCTAACGCGGGCGGGCAGAGCCAAGCAGCACAAGTTGACCGATCCCGAAGTGCTCCTCGGATTGCGGCGTGCTCACAGGCTGCTGCGGGGCAAAGGCGACCAGTTGGTCGAGATCGACGTGACGGTGCTCGGCGCCGACGAAGCGGCGGAAGCGATCGCGGCTGCGATCGCCGGTCCCGTTGTCAGATGACCCGAGCTGCGTTGACGTCGTTCTTGCAGAACGGCTTCAAGGTGGGGTAGGCGCCGGTATAGACTTGGCCGGAATAGGTCTGCAAGGCGCGGCGAACACCGGTCGGCCGTTCGGCTGAGGCGACGCTCGCATAGGCAACGAAGAGCGCCGTAAAGGCGGTCACGTTGATGAGGGTTGCGAGCGTTTTCATGGGCTTCACTTCGGTTTCGGGTTGTTCGTTGGGGGGACTATCGCCCATCGACCGCCCGGTCGCCGTTACCATTGGAACAGGAATCGAGATGTTTCGGCGTGAGGACGCATTGCTGCGGTGAACAGTGTGTTCACGCTGCGAATGGCAATTGGGGAGGAGTGCGTTTCTCGGCCCGAGTGCTGCAGAAAGCGCTATGAAGCTGAGACGCGGATGCTAATCTCTGCGCGAATTCTTTGGAGGGTGCCCTATGATCGGTCTGGCAATTGCCGTCGTCGTGATCCTGTATCTGGTTTTCGTCTATAACGGTCTCGTCAAGGCGCGGCAGATCGCCGAGGAGGCGTGGTCGGGCATCGATGTGCAGTTGAAGCGCCGTGCCGATCTCATTCCCAACCTCATCGAGACGGTGAAGGGCTATGCCGCGCACGAGAAATCGACGCTGGAAGAGGTGATTGCCATGCGCAACCGCGCCCAGGCGGTGCCATCGGGCGACGTCGAGGGGCGGGCCCAGGCCGAGGGCGCGCTTTCCCAGGCGCTCGGCAAGCTGTTCGCACTGGCCGAAGCCTATCCGGACCTGAAGGCCAACGAAAACTTTGCCGAGCTACAGCGCTCGTTGGAGACGATCGAGGGCGAGATCCAGATGTCGCGCCGCTACTACAACGGTGCGGCCCGCGACCTCAACGTCAAGGTCGAGAGCTTCCCTTCGAACCTCATCGCCAACGCCTTCCGCTTCGTCAAGGCCGGCTATTTCGAGATCACCAACGAAGCCGATCGCGCGGTACCGCAGGTCAAGTTCTGACCATATTCAATCGATCGCCAAACACATTCCGGCCGCGGGCTCCCATCGCGGCTCAATTCGCATCAAGAGATCCCATTCGATGACCACCGACAGCATGAAGAAACTGACCATCCTTCCAACTGACCATCCGCTGCGCGGCCATGTGCGCCCGCCGGGTTCGAAGTCGATCACCAACCGGGCGCTGCTTCTGGCTGGCCTTGCAAAGGGCACGAGCCGGCTGACGGGTGCGCTGAAAAGCGACGACACTCGCTACATGGCGGATGCGCTACGGGCGATGGGCGTCGAAATCAGCGAGCCTGATGATACGACGTTTGTCGTCACCAGCACGGGCAAGCTCAACCCGCCGGCAGCGCCGCTTTTCCTCGGCAATGCGGGCACCGCCACGCGCTTCCTGACCGCCGCGGCAGCGCTCGTTGATGGCACGGTCATCGTCGACGGCGATCAGCACATGCGCAAGCGCCCGATCAAGCCGCTTGTCGAAGCGCTCGGCGCTCTCGGCGTCGAGGTCACCTCCGAAACCGGCTGCCCACCAGTCACCGTCAAGGGCACCGGTGGCTTCCCGGCCGGGCGCGTCGTCATCGATGCCGGCCTCTCCAGCCAGTACGTTTCGGCCCTGCTGATGGCGGCACCGGGCGCCAAGGGGCCGGTCAGCATCGAGCTTGCCGGCGACGAGATCGGCGCACGCGGTTACATCGACCTGACGGTCGCCGCCATGCGCGCCTTCGGCGCCGAAGTCGAGCAGGTGAGCCCGTCCGTCTGGCAAGTCGCGCCAACGGGTTACCGGGCCGCCGACTACGTTATCGAGCCGGACGCTTCGGCCGCCACCTATCTCTGGGCGGCGGAAGTCCTGACGGGTGGCGCCATCGATCTCGGTGTCCCGGCGACGGCCTTTTCGCAACCGGATGCGCGCGCCCATGCGGTGATCTCAAGCTTCCCGAACTTGCCCGCCGTCATCGATGGTTCGCAGATGCAGGACGCGATCCCGACGATCGCCGTGCTTGCGGCCTTCAACAAGACCCCCGTGCGCTTCGTCGGCCTCGCAAACCTTCGCGTCAAGGAATGTGACCGTGTGCGCGCGCTGTCGCTCGGCCTGACGGCGATCCGGCCCGGCCTGGCGCACGAGGAGGGTGACGATCTGATTGTCTCCTCCGATCCCACGCTCGCCGGCCAGACCTTGCCCGCCTCGATCGATACCTTCGCCGACCACCGCATCGCCATGAGCTTCGCGCTTGCCGGCCTGAAGATCCACGGCATCACGATCGAGGACCCCGGCTGCGTCGCCAAGACCTATCCGGCCTATTGGGACGCGCTCGCCTCGCTTGGTGTCGAATTCACCGGCGATCGGCCCTAACGCCCGGCGTTGTGCCTTGAAAGTCAACGACAGGAAAGCTTGATCCGCATGGCCCGTCTCGCAGCCGCATTCGCCGTTCTGGTTCTTTTGCTGGCAACGGCGGGCATCGGGCGGGCGGAGGAGGTCTTCTCAGCCTACCGCTCCGTGATCGATCTCGCCAAGGACGGCACGATGACCGTCACCGAGACGATCACGGCGACTGTCGAGGGCGACAAGATCCGCCGCGGCATCTATCGCGACCTGCCGTTGACCTTCACCGATGCGAAGGGCAAGCGCAGCAAGGTCGATTTCAAGCTGCTGTCGGTGGAGCGCGACGGCGACGAGGAACCCTACCGCACGGAATCGATCAGCGGCGGCATCCGCATCTACACCGGTTCGGCCGAGGTGTTTCTGGAGCCGGGCGAGCATACCTTCCAGTTCACCTATGAGACCGGCCGTCAGATCCGCTTCTTCGACGATCACGACGAGCTCTACTGGAACGTGACCGGTACCGAGTGGGACTTCCCGATCGACGAGGCGAGTGCGACGGTGACCTTGCCCGAGGGTGTGAAGGCCGAAGCGTTCGATTTCTTCACCGGCGGCTACGGCGCAACCGGCAAGGACGCTCGCGCATCCAGGGATGGCAGCGAGATCTTCTTCGCCACCACGCGCCGTCTCGACCCGCGCGAAGGGCTGACGATCGCGATCAAGATGCCGAAGGGCAGCATCGACAGGCCCACCTCCAGCCAGGAAAATGCCTGGTGGCTGCACGACCATCTGGCGCTCGTCATCGCCGGCGCCGGCCTGGCCGTCGTCCTTCTCTACTATAGCCAGGCCTGGCTCAGGGTCGGACGTGATCCGAACCGCGGCGTCATGGTGCCGCGCTGGGATCCGCCGGAAGGCATCTCGCCGGCGCTGGTCAACTATATCGACAACAGGGGCTTTTCCGGCGAGGGCTGGACGGCGCTGTCGGCGGCCGCACTCAATCTTGCGGTCAAGGGCCATGTCGTTCTCGAAGACCTGAAGAACGCCATCGTCATTGCCGCCACCGGCAAGAAAGCCGACGAAAAACTGCCGACCGGCGAGGGGGCCGTGATGAAGGCGGTCAATGCGGCGGGTGGCAAGCTCACCATCGACCGTGCCCATGGCACCCGGGTGCAGGCGACCGGAGCGGATTTTCGTAACGCCATGGAACGCGAGCATCGCGGCAAATATTATCTGTCGAACACCGGCTATGTGGTTGCCGGCGTCATCCTGTCGGTGTTGGCGATCGCAGCCGTATTCTTCTTCGGCGACCTCAGCGAGGACAGCCTGCCGCTGGTGATCGTTCCCGTTTTCATCGCCTTCTTCGTATCGATCCTCGCAGTCTCCTTCGGCAAGTCGCTTCGGCGCGAAAAGAGCCTGATGAGCCGGATCATGTCGATCGTGGTGGTCGCCTTCATCGGCTTCGTCGCGTTCACGATCTTTTCGGCGATCCTGGCCGCCGTGTTCTATTCCGCGGCTGAGACCGACGAATTGCCGTTGCTGTTCGTCATTGGCGCCATCGTTCTCGTGAATGTGCTGTTCTTCTTCCTGATGGGCGCACCGACGCCGCTTGGCACGCGGATGATGGATGGCATCGATGGGCTGCGGCAATACATGACGCTCGCCGAAAAGGACCGGATGAACATGCAAGGGGCGCCCGAGATGTCACCCCGGCATTTTGAGACGCTGCTCCCCTATGCCGTGGCGCTCGGCGTCGAAAAGCCCTGGACCGAGACCTTCGATCGCTGGATGCTTGCCGCTGCGGCAGGCGCTGCTGCGGCGGCGGCCTATCAGCCGAGCTGGTATCACGGCGACAATTTCGGCTCGAGCACCTTCGGCGACCGCATCGGCGGCTTTGCCGGCTCGATGGCGGACACGATGACGTCGTCCCTGCCGCCTCCACCCAAATCGTCATCGTCAGGCTTTTCGTCCGGCGGCGGTTTTTCCGGCGGCGGCGGTGGTGGTGGCGGCGGCGGCGGCTGGTAACCGCCGGCGCATGCGCGCTGAGACAGCCAAATTCATCGACGGGCTTGGTGACATTCTTGCCAGAGATTGCTAAGTCCGCCGCAACCGTCCGGAACAGAAAAAGTCACGCCTATGCCCGATCTTCTTATCGAACTCCGCTCCGAGGAAATTCCTGCCCGCCTGCAGCGCAAGGCGGCTGGCGACCTCAAGAAGCTGCTGACCGATGCCCTGGTCGAAGCGGGCCTGACCTATGAGGGTGCGCGCGAATACTGGACGCCGCGCCGGTTGACGCTCGATATCCGTGGCCTCAACGCCCGCTCGGCCGACATCCGCGAAGAGCGCAAGGGCCCGCGTACCGACGCCAACGAGAAGGCGATCGAAGGCTTCCTGCGTGGCGCCGGCCTTTCCTCGATCAGCGAGGCGCATGTCCACAGCGACCCGAAGAAGGGCGATTTTTACGTCGCCCACATCGTCAAGCCGGGTCGTCCGGCAGAAGAAATCATCGCCGAGGCGATGCCGGGCATCATCCGCAATTTTCCCTGGCCGAAGCCGATGCGCTCCGGCGTGGCCTCGGCAAAGCCCGGTGCGCTTCGCTGGGTCCGCCCGCTGCAGTCGATCGTCTGCACCTTCGGATCGGAAACTGAGGAAACCCACGTGATCGCGTTTGAGGTCGACGGCATCGTCGCCTCGAACGTCACCTATGGTCACCGTTTCCACGCGCCGGAAGCGATCACCGTTCGCCGCTTTGCCGACTACGCCGAGAAGCTGGAAAAGGCGAAGGTCGTTCTCGACGGCGAGCGCCGCAAGGAAATGATCCTGGCCGATGCGCGCAACGTGGCCTTCGCCAATGGCCTGGAGCTCGTCGAAGACGAAGGCCTGCTCGAAGAGGTCTCGGGCCTCGTCGAATGGCCGCAGGTGCTGATGGGCAGCTTCGAGGAGGCCTATCTCGAAATCCCCTCGGAAATCATCCGGCTGACGATCAAGACCAACCAGAAGTGCTTCGTCACCCGCGCGCCGGGTGCCGAAACGCTCTCCAACAAGTTTATCCTCGTTTCGAACATCGAGGCTAAGGACGGCGGCAAGGAGATCGTCCACGGCAACGGCAAGGTCGTGCGCGCTCGCCTTTCGGATGCGGCGCACTTCTGGCACCGCGACCAGGGCAACCTGCCGGACCTCGAAACGCTGGAAGCGTCCGCGAAGAAGTTTAGCCTGGATCTCAAGAAGCCGCTCGACCAGCGCATGGCCAAGCTCGACGCGCTGAACGTCACCTTCCACGCCAAGCTCGGCACCCAGGGCGAACGCGTCACCCGCATCCGGGCACTGGCCGCTGAACTCGCCAAGGTTACCGGCGCCGATCAGAAGCTCGTCGATCGCGCCGTCGTGCTCGCCAAGGCGGACCTGCGCACCGAAGCTGTCGGCGAATTCCCCGAGCTTCAGGGCATCATGGGCCACAAATACGCGCTGCTTCAGGGCGAAGAGCAGTCTGTCGCCGACGCACTCGAGGATCACTACAAGCCGCAAGGTCCGTCCGACCGTGTGCCGACCGAACCGGTCGCAGTGACGGTCGCGCTTGCCGACAAGCTCGACACGCTCGTCGGCTTCTGGGCGATCGACGAAAAGCCGACCGGTTCCAAGGATCCCTATGCCTTGCGCCGCGCGGCACTCGGCGTCATCCGTCTGATCCTGGAAGGCAAGGCGCGTCTGGCATTGCTGCCGGCTTTTGAAACGGCACTCGTCGCGCTTCGTGCGCAGAAGCCGGCGCTTGCGGATGATGTTTCCGCCGATCTGCTCTCCTTCTTCCACGACCGTCTCAAGGTGTACCTGCGTGATCTCGGCGCCCGTCATGACCTGATCGACGCCGTGCTGACGTCGGATTCGGACGACCTGCTGATGATCGCCCGCCGCGTCGAGGCGCTGACGGCCTTCATCACCGACGAAGAGGGCAGGAACCTGCTCGCCGGCACCAAACGTGCGACGCAGATCCTGGCCGCCGAGGAAAAGAAGGGCACGACCGTCGCCGACGCCGTCGACGCCGGCCTCTTCCGTCTCGATGCCGAAAAGGCGCTGCACCAGGCCGTCGAAGCCGGCTCCGGCGAAGCGCGCGCGGCGATCGCCAAGGAAGATTTCCGCTCAGCAATGGAAGCACTGGCAAAGCTGCGCCAGCCGGTCGACCAGTTCTTTAACGACGTGCTCGTCAATGACGACGATGCGGCGATCCGCGGCAACCGCCTGGCGCTGCTCGGCCTCATCCGCTCGGCTACTGGCACGGTCGCGGACTTCTCGAAGATCGCAGGCTAGGCGGGGCCCGCCACCGGTCCGCCGGCGGGTCTCCTCGCACAAACGTTCAAGCGGGTTGGCCCCGGGCGACCTATATCCTGTCTCCATCATCCAGATGGAGACAGCCGATGAACATCGCGACGAAAACCTACAAGCCGATCAATTTCACGGAGAAGCTCTCGCTCTTTAGCGATCAATGGCAGCCGCGCGTCATTGCCGAACTCAATGACTACCAGTTCAAGATCGTGCGCATCGAAGGCGATTTCATCTGGCATGATCATGAAGATACCGACGAGGCCTTCATCGTGCTCGAAGGCACATTGCGCATCGATTTCCGCGATGGCGCGGTGACGCTTGGCCCGGGAGAAATGTACGTCGTGCCAAAAGGTGTAGAGCACAAGCCCTATGCCGAGCGCGAGGTGAAGATGCTGCTGATCGAGCCGCGCGGCACACTCAACACCGGTCATGAGGGCGGGGAGCGTACGGCGGAAAACGATCGCTGGATCTGACGCGTCCGCCGGCTGTTGCTTGGATCGCGCTTGATGGATGAGGGAACCTCGGAGTAGAGGAAGGCATGTCCGAAAACATCCTCGTCAGCGCCTGTCTCATGGGCCACGCCGTTCGTTATGATGGCCAGTCGAAGCCGCTCGTTCATCCGGCGATCGATCGCTGGCGGGCCGAAGGCCGCCTTGTGACCATCTGTCCGGAAATGTCGGCCGGCATGCCGGTGCCGCGCCCGCCGGCCGAAATCGCCGCCGGTGCCGCCGGCAAGGACGTTCTGGCAGGCGGCGCAAGGGTGGTGGAGATCAACGGCCGCGACGTCACCGAAGGTTTCGTGCGGGCAGCCGAAAACGCGCTTTCGCTGGCGAAGGAGAGCGGCTGTCGCTTCGCGCTGCTGATTGATGGCAGCCCGTCCTGCGGATCCAGCTTCGTCTATGACGGCAGTTTCTCCGGCGCACGCCATCCGGGTGAAGGCGTAACCGCAGCCTTGCTCGCCGGCAACGGCATCGAAGTCTACTCGGACAGGCAAATCGACGCGCTGGTCGCGCGGATCGAAGAATTGGAAGGTCCCTAAAAGAAGATTGCGCCCCTGCTTCTCTCAGGGGCGCAATCTCTCGCTCTTGCAGCGATACGCCCGTCAGCCTTGCAAGCAGGGGACGGCTGAGCGGGGCAGGGAACTTTCCCGATAGGAGATCAGTCTAGCCGAAGTTCGAGGGAGGACGGATCAAAATGCCGTGAGGCGGTGTCGGCGTCTGGTGTGGAGGCGGCCTGGCCTGCCATGGAAGCGCCGATCGGCGTGACGGCGGCGGTCTTTGCCGTCCGGTCGATAGCGATCAGCTTTGCGTCGTCGGCGACCGCGTTCTGGTCGTTTGCATTCGTCGAGACGATGACCGTCGGAGAGGTATCGCTCTCGGCGGCGGCAGCCTTGACGATCTCCTGCGAAGGCTTGCTGACGAAGACGACCGGCGAGCCACCGAGCCAGGCTTCGGTGCGCACCATCTTCATCTCGCCGTTGATCTTCTTGAGCTCGATCGTTTCGTCGCCCGCCGCAATCGTCGGTACGACATAGGTCACCTTCTTCTTCGATTGCAGCGGCGGGCATGCGGCGCAAGAGACCGTGGCGACACTGGCATTGTCGGTCGTGCCGGAAGCGACCGCCTCGATCGAGGATGCCGCTGCGTTGCCGGCGGCAAGCCCGAGGGCGGTGGTGATCAGCAACAGGCGCATACGCTTTCTCCCGCAATTGTTAGCGGCGAGAATATGCGCTCTCCCTTACTTTCCCGTCAGGAGAATTGGTAAAAATAGAATGATCCGGGAAAGAGTTGCGCTTCGGATCACGCCTTTTCGCGGGCAACGGCGCGCCAGCCGATATCGTGGCGGTAGAAGCCGTTTTCCCAGGAAACCGCCGCGACCGCCGCATAGGCCCCGTCCTTCGCCGCGCCGGCGCTTTCACCCGTTGCGGTGATGTTGAGCACGCGGCCGCCGGTTGCGACCAGGGCGCCGTCCTTCATCGCTGTGCCGGCATGGAACACCTTGGTTGTAGCCGAGGCCGCAGGAAGGGCGTCGATCGGGGTGTTCTTGGCGTAGCTGCCCGGATAACCCTTGGAGGCCATGACGACGGTGAGTGCCGTTTCGTCGCGCCATTCCGCGGTCATGCCGGCTAGCGTGCCGGTCGCGGCGGCGTAAAGCAGCGGCAGCAGGTCGCTCTTCATCCGCATCATCAGCACCTGGCATTCCGGGTCGCCGAAGCGGACGTTGTATTCGATGAGTTCGGGTCCCTTGGCGGTAATCATCAGACCGGCAAAGAACACGCCGGAGAAGGGGTGGCCGCTTTCCGCCATGCCGCGCATCGTCGGCTCGATGATTTCCTTCATCGTCCGTTCGATCATTTCGGTGGTCATGACCGGGGCTGGAGAGTAGGCGCCCATTCCGCCGGTGTTCGGTCCGGTATCGCCGTCGCCGACGCGCTTGTGATCCTGGGCAGAGGCCAGCGCCAGCGCCGTCTTGCCGTCGCAGAGACAGAAGAAGCTTGCTTCCTCGCCATCGAGATAGGCTTCCACCACCACTTCGGCGCCGGCGGCACCAAAGGCGCCGGCAAAACAATCGTCGACGGCAGCAAGCGCCTCGTCGAGGGTCATGGCAACGGTCACGCCCTTGCCGGCAGCCAGGCCGTCGGCCTTGATGACGATCGGCGCACCCTGTTCGCGCACATAGGCCTTCGCGGTCTCGGCATCGGTGAAGCGGCCATAGGCGCCGGTCGGGATGTCGTAGCGGGCGCAGAGATCCTTGGTGAAGCCCTTGGAACCTTCAAGCTGGGCGGCGGCGGCAGAAGGGCCGAAGACGGCGATGCCGGCTGCGCGCAGCACGTCGGCGAGACCGGCAACCAGTGGACCCTCAGGTCCGACCACGACGAAATCGATCGCTTCCTTGCGGCAGAAGTCGGTGACGGCCGCGTGGTCCTCTGCGTCGAGGGCGACGATGACAGCTTCTTCGGCGATGCCGGGATTGCCCGGTGCCGCATAGAGCTTCGTCAGTTTGGGAGACTGCGCAATCTTCCATGCAAGGGCGTGCTCGCGCCCACCCGATCCGATCAGAAGAACCTTCATTGCAGCCCCCGATATCCTGAAATTGCTGCGCTGCGGTTAGGACGGCAGGGCGGCAAGGTCAAGGGAAAACGGGAGTGGGGCGGCGATTCCCCGCAGTTGCTGCCGTTCAGGCGATCGCCTGTCGGCTTTGGAGGTCGTCCCGCGCTTCATCTCGCGCGTATCGAGCGGTGCGTGTAAGCGCCCAGATTGCGAGGTCTTCGATCGGCAACGGCTTGCTGATGAGATAGCCCTGGAACAGGTCGCAGCCGGCAGCCGTCAGCATGGAGAGCTTCTCCGGCGTGTCGATGCCTTCGCCGACGACCGCAACGTCCTTGGCGTGGCAAAGGGCGATCAGCGCCTTGAGCACCGGCAGCGACTGCGATGCGGTAAGGTTCGACACCAGCGCCCGGTCGAGTTTGATCGTGTCTGCCGTGTATTCGATGATCTGCTGCACGGAGGTGTAGCCTGCGCCGAAATCGTCGATCGAAAGGCGGAAACCCTTTTGCCGCAGGGCATCGATGTTGCGGCGAAGCTGATCGCTGAACTTCACGGCGAAGGTTTCAGTCAGTTCGATTTCGATCGAGCTCGCCTCGAGGCCATGCCGCTCCAGGCACTCGGCGAAATGGTCGGCAATCGCCTTGGAATGCAGTTCGGCCGAGGAGATGTTGATCGCCAGCACCGTTTCCGGACCGAAGAGCGCTTTGAGCTGCCCGCAATCGGACATCGCCTTGTTGATCACCCACCAGTCGATCTTGGTGAAAAGGCCGGAGCTTTCGGCGATCGGTACGAATTCGTCCGGGGTAACGTTGCCGAGGACCGGCGAGTACCAACGCAAGAGCGCCTCGCAGCCGGTGACGCGGCCTTCGGTGTCGACCATCGGCATGTAGACGAGGTGGAACTGCTCGTCCGGATCGAGCGAGCGCAGCTCGTCCTGGATCTGGCGCAGCCGCGTGCGCTTGTCGTGGAGCGCGCGCGAGAAACGGGCGGAACGGTTCTTGCCGCTGGTCTTTGCCTGATACATCGCGGCATCGGCGTTGGAAATCAGCTCGGCAAGGTTGGTGGCATCGTCAGGGCAGATCGCCGCGCCGATGCTTGCCGTCACCGGATAGCGCTTGTCGGACACCTCGAAACCGTCTTCGAACAGCCCCAGAATGGCGGCGGAGATTTCACGGACCGTTCCGTCGCCGGGTCGAGACCGCACGAACACGGCGAATTCGTCGCCGGAGAGGCGTGCCAGGATGGCCGGCTTCTGGCCGCGCCGCTCGGTGATCGCGTCGACACGCTCGCCAATGCGAACGGCCAGCGTCTTCAGCAGTTCATCGCCGATCTCGTGTCCGTGCTTGTCGTTGACGAATTTGAAGTTGTCGATGTCGATGAACAGCAGGCTGCACTTCTCGCCGGCGGCGATCGCCTCGCGCACGGCGCCGGCGGCAAGCGCGTTGAAATGGCCGCGGTTGCTGATCCCGGTCAAAGTGTCGGTCCAGGAACTGCGTTGCACGAGTTTCAACGACTGCACCGATTGCCGATGCAGTTCGCGGATATTTTCCGTGAGGCGCCCGATCTCGCCCTTTTCCTCCATGTCGCGGATCTCGTCGCGCGCGCCAACCATCACCGCCATCACATTGGCGTCGAGCGCGGCGATCGGGTCGGTGATGAAGCGGCGGATCAGCACGATGATCAGCCAGATCGAGAACAAGCTCATGGCGACGGCGCCGAGCGCCAGCAGGAACTTCTGCCGGGCCATCAGTGCATCGAAATGCTCGCTCGAAACCGTGAGCGTCGCATAGAGCGAGGGTCCGAGATGGACGCTCGCCGAAAGATCATCGGTGATCGCCAGCGGCCAGGGCTGCAACATGATGTCGGAGCCGTATTCCTTCTTCAGGGCCCGCTGCATGTCGAGGAAGCGGTCCGGCTGGATCGCGACCTGCACGAGCAGGGCGCTCGACTTCTTGCTCGGCAGCGGCCGGGTAAAGGCCACCGGATCGAGGAAGAAGGAATAGACGATGCGTGGTCTTTGTCCCGCTTCGTAGAGATAGGTCCAGTCGACGAGCTTGTCTTCGCGGATCAGGCGGCGGGCAAGGTTGAGCTGGGCCTCATCGATCTGGGCGAAGGGGTCCCAGCTGTTCTCGAAATAATAGTCCGTCTTCAGATCGGAGTTCAGCAGCGCCAGCGAGACGTAGCCCGTCGGGTCGTCGAGCAATGACTTCAGGCTTTCCTGCAGCCTGACACCAAGGGCATTGGCGCGGTAGTCCTCATCCGTTTCGGACACATACTGGCGCAGCGAATTGCCGTTCAGGAGCGCATTGAGGAAACCCTTGCTGCGGCCGATTTCGTTCTGGAAGACGGCGGCGGCATGTTCGAGGCGTTGCGACAGCTTGGCGTGCTCGAGCGCGCGAATGGAACGGCTCTGTGTGACGTGGACCGAGACTGCTGCCAGCAGGTAGCCAGCGAGAACGACGGGAAAGATCAGGATGAGCGCGCGTTTGCCGAGGTTCACTGGAAGTTCGCCAATGTGCTGATGATGCGCCGGCGCAATTGCACCGACTCTGTGGACAGTTCCTGTTGATACTGGCTCTTGGCCAGGATGTCGGGTGAGGGGTAGATCGCGGGGTCGGTGCGGACGTCTTCCGGCAGGAGCTTATAGGCTGCCCGGCTTGCCGTCGGCATGTTGAGCGCCAGCGCGTTGGCGGCAGCACTGCCGGGCGAGCCGAGATAGTCGAGCAGCGCCAGCGCCCGGTCCTTGTTCGGGGAATTCGCGACCACGGACATGCAGTCGAGCCAGGAAAGCGTGCCTTCCTTGGGAACGGCGTAGCGCCAGGCGCCGGGCGTGCCGGCCTTGTCGTTCAGCACGTGCTGATCGCCGCTATAGCCGAGCGCCATGTAGATGTCCTTGCTGACCGTCGGGTTCTGGATCGCGCTGATGATGTATTCGTAGGTCAGCACCGAAGGCGCCTGCTCTTTCATCAGGCTGAAGGCGGCCTTCAGCGTCGCGCTGTCGTTGGTGTTGATCGACTGGCCAAGCAGCATCAGAGGTGCGACGAAGGCTTCGTTGTGGTCGTCGTACATGGCGACATGCTTGGCGAGTGCCGCGTCTGGACGCATGAGATCCTGCCAGGAGGTCGGCGTCGTCGATACGACGTCCGAGCGGTAGAGAATGCCCATCGTGCCCCAGAGATAGGGCAAGCCCCGGTTTGAGCAGCGGTTGCGCCAGGTTTCGTCATAGTCCCGGAGCGAGGCGACGTTGGTCTCGTCGAGCTTTTCGAGCACGCCCTTTCGGCCGAAGAGGGCAGCGCTGTTTTCGCCGGTTACCACCAGGTCGACGCGGCTGTTCGGATCGGCCAGCACCTCATCGCGGGTGTCGCCGCTGTCGTAATAGACCTGGTGCACCGCGACGCCTGTTATTGACGTCCAGCGCTCGAGGATCTTCTGGTCGATGTAGGATTCCCAGATCAGCAGGTTCAGGGTTTCGGCCTTTACCGCCGTCGCAAGAAGCAACGTCGCCAGAAAGGCCGGAATCGCCGTTCGCCCCTGCATTGTATACCCCTGCCCAAGCCCGTCGGACGACCGTAGCGCGCAAAAATTGATGAATGATTACGTAGGGCTGCGACGAGTAGCAGGGGTCTCGCGTGCTGCTTGCGGCGCAAACGAAAACCGGGCGCCGCATGACGGCGCCCGGTGAAAAATGAAGTGATAGCGGAAAGCGATTCGGGGCGAGGAGCCTTACCTTGCGGGGATCTTCGGCAGCAGGATCGTGAGGATGCCGAGCAGCGGAAGATAGGAGCAGATGGTGTAGACGAATTCGATGCCCTGCCGGTCGGCGAAGATGCCGAGCACGGCTGCGCCCATGCCGCCGAAACCGAAGGCAAAGCCGAAGAAGACCCCGGCGATCAGCCCCACGCGCCCTGGCACCAGCTCCTGGGCGAAGACGACGATCGCCGAGAAAGCCGAGGAGAAGATCAGGCCGATGATGACGGAGAGGACCCCGGTCCAAAAGAGGTTCGCATAGGGCAGCAGCAGGGCGAAGGGGATGACACCGAGGATCGAGAACCAGATGACGAAGCGGGCGCCGTAGCGATCGCCGATCGGGCCGCCGAGGAAGGTTCCGGCCGCCGCCGCGCCGAGGAACAGGAACAGCATCAGCTGCGCCTGCTGTACGTCGATGCCGAACTTCTCGATGACGAAGAAGGTGAAGTAGCTGGAGATGCTCGCCATGTAGACGTTCTTCGTGGCCGTCAGCAGCACGAGCACGGCAACCGCCCACATCACCCGACCCTTGGGCAGGGGGAGGGCACGGCTCGGTGCCGCCCGGCTCATCGTCGTGCGGCGGTGGCGGACATACCAGGTGCTGACCCAGGAGAGCACGAAGAAGCCGATGATCGCGACGATCGAGAACCAGCTGAGGCTTCCCTGACCGAAGGGAATGACGATGAAGGCGGCAAGCAGCGGACCCATGGCGCTGCCGGCATTGCCGCCCACCTGGAACAGCGACTGCGCCAGACCGTGGCGACCGCCGGAGGCGAGGCGGGCGATGCGGGAGGATTCCGGATGGAAAATGGCCGAACCGACACCGATCAGGCTCGCTGCGACCAGGAGCACCCAGAAATCATGCGCATTCGCGAGCAGGATCAGACCGCTGCAGGTGGAAAGCATGGCGAGCGGCAGGGAATAGGGCAGGGCCCAGCGATCGGTGATGATGCCGACAGCCGGCTGCAGCATCGACGCCGTCAGCTGGAAGGTAAAGGTCAGGAGGCCGATCTGCACGAAGTCGAGTGAATAGTTCGCCTTGAGCAGCGGGTAGAGCGCCGTCAGCAGCGACTGCATGATGTCGTTCAGCATATGGCAGAAACTGACGGCCAGGATGACGGAGAAAGCCGTCTTCTCCGGGGAGATCCCGGAAGTTGAAGTCACGGTAGACATGGGTGATTCCTTGCCGTCTCGAAGGTTGTATGCGGCGTGGGCTATCTGTACTGAGGTTGCGGTTGGCCTGCTTTTGTGATCTGGTCGATTTCTTTCGTGAGTGGGCCAAATGCCGATCCGCCGATTTCCCCTGCCGCAGCTTCCCGATGACGACCACTTCCGGAACCTCGACTGGGTCGAGACGGGAAACGCCCCGGTGCTGGCGCTTGGGCGAGACTACAGCGCTGGCCTCCTGGTTCCTTTTCACAGCCATACGCGCACGCAGCTCTGGTGGGCACGCGGCGGCGTGGTGCTGATGCGCACCGAACGCGGGCGGTGGATGGTCCCGCCCGGCCACGCCCTGTTGATCCCGGCCGGCATGGAGCACTCGGCCGAAATGATCAGCGACGTGCGCATGCACTCGATCTATTTCGCGCCGGACCTTTTGCGTGCCGAGCGGCCGATGGTCATGGAAATCAACCCGCTTGCCGGAAGCCTCGTCGATGCACTTGTCAGCGTCGAGAACGAGGCGATGTCGGAGCGGCGTGAACAACTGGTCACGGATCTCTTGCTCGAGGAAATCGGACGGTTGCGGGAGCGCCCGCTCGGCCTACCGTTCCCGCGCGACGAGAAGCTTGCGGCCCTCTGCCGGCAGTTCCTGCAGGCGCCGTCGGCGGCATCGAGCATCGACCAGTGGGCAGATCGGATGGGCCTCAGCCGGCGATCGTTCACCCGGTTCTTTCGCAAGGAGACGGGTGTCAGCTTCGTCACCTGGCGGCAGCAGGCCTGCATTTTTGCCTCGCTGCCGCTCCTGGCCGATGGCGAGCCGATCACCAATGTCGCGCTCGACGCCGGCTATGAGAATGTCGCGGCCTTCACCACCATGTTCCGCCGCATGCTCGGCAGCCCGCCGAGTGTCTATCTCAAGACCTATCTCGGCCAGTGATCCACGTCGGCCGGCTGGGTATGGCGAAAAAAGGCTGAATTGACCTGGTTAACGGAATCGTAGGAACAAGCCGCAATAAGTCGCCCTGTGCCATTCCAGCCCATCTCCCTCCCTCGGTCTGCCGGCACGGTCAAACTTCGCCCCGGCGAATGATTCTTCCGGAGTTGTTTCTTGCGTATCCGTTATCTCGCTTTCCTTTCTGGAACCCTTTTGTTGTCGGCGAATGCCGCCTCTGCCGGTGACGGCCAATATTTCTGGTCCGGTGACTGGTATCTGAAGGTCGGCGCCACCGGCTTTTATGGACCGAAGTACGAAGGCGCCTCCAAGCGCATGTTCCAGGCAGCCCCCCTGATCTCCCTCGGAAAGGCCGGCAGCACCGTCCGCTTTTCCTCGCGTAACGACAACATGTCCTATGCGCTGGTCGACCAGGGAGGCTTCCGTGCCGGTCTCGTCGGCAAGCTGATCTTCGAGCGCGACTCCGGCACATCCCGGGACCTCAAGGGTCTGGATCCGGTCAAGTTCGGCGGTGAAGTCGGCGGCTTTGCTGAAGTCTACCCGACGGACTGGCTGCGCGTTCGCGCCGAAGTGCGCCAGGGCATTCGCAGCCACCATGGTGTCGTTGCCGACGTCGCGGCTGACGCTTTCACCGATGTCAGCAGCAATGTCCGCATTTCCGGCGGCCCGCGCCTGAGTGCGGCAACGAGCGGCTACTACTCGGCCTATTATGGCGTCAATGATCGCGAGTCGGCCGCGTCTGGGCTCAACACCTACAGCCCGCATGGCGGCGTCGGTTCCGCCGGCGTCGGTGCCGCGATCACCTGGCAGGCAACTGAAAAGCTTGAGACGAGTGCCTATGCCGAGTACCGGCGCCTGCTTGGACCGGCTGCCGATTCCAGCCTCGTTCAGGAGCGCGGCAGCCGCAACCAGGTCCTCGTCGGCCTGTCGGCAACCTACCGCTTCGACTTCACTCTTCCCTGATCGGGTGCTTGGTCCCAAGGTCTGCGGCGATCTCGCCGCTTGACCGGCCGGATGCGCGGCGTCAAACAGGGATATGAACACGATCTCTGCCGATTCCGGCCGCGTCCAGGACGCACCGTCGAACAACTGGGTCTATCGCGTGCTGCCGCGTGCGCTCTGGCCCTACGCGCAGCTTGCCCGTTGGGATCGCCCGATCGGCTGGCAATTGCTGCTGTTGCCCTGCCTCTGGTCCGCGGCCCTGGCCGCGGGCGCAGCCGCAGGCACCGATCAGTTCTCGTTCGGCCGCTTCCTGTTCCACTGCTTCCTGTTCACCGCCGGTGCGATCGCCATGCGCGGTGCCGGCTGCACCTACAACGACATCGTCGACCATGACATTGACATGGAAGTTGCCCGCACCCGCTCGCGGCCACTGCCGTCGGGACGCGTCTCGCGGTTCCAGGCCAAGGTGTTCATGGTGCTGCAGGCACTCGTCGGTCTCCTCGTGCTGCTGCAGTTCAACACCTTCTCGATCGTGCTCGGCATCCTGTCGCTGGCGATCGTGGCGATCTATCCCTTCGCCAAGCGGTTTACCGACTGGCCGCAATTCTTCCTTGGCCTTGCCTTCTCCTGGGGTGCGCTGATGGGCTGGGCGGCCGAGTTCGGTACGCTGTCGCTGGCCGCCGTGCTACTCTACGGTGCGGCGATCGCCTGGACGATTGGTTACGACACGATCTACGCCTATCAGGACCGGGAGGACGACGAGTTGATCGGCGTGCGCTCGACGGCGCGTCGGTTCGGGGAAAATCCACGGCCGTGGCTGATCGGCCTCTATGGCATCGCGACGCTGCTGTTGCTGCTGTCCTTCGTGGCTGCCGGTGCCGGCGCTGTCGCCTATATCGCACTTTTGATCGCGGCAGCGATGCTGACCTACCAGATCCTGGTCCTGAATATCCACGATCCGGCGCAGTGCCTGGCGCTGTTCAAGTTCAACGGCGTGGTCGGCCTGATCATCATTCTCGGCCTGGTGCTGGCGTTTCTCGTTCGCCTGATATGAAAAATCCTCCGTCGCGACGGAGGATCTCGTCTTCATGCATTCGGTCCGTCCCGCTCCTGGCGGGTCGGGAAAGCCTCAGGCCCAGCTGATGTCGCGGGCGGCCTTGCGCTTCTTCGCTTCGTGACGCGCACGGAAGCTGGACAGAATGACGGCAACGGCGGCGGCGATATGCTTGCGCATCGGGTTTCTCCTTCTTTCGTGTTCTTGGCTATGAACGCGATATGGCACGAAGAAGGCGGCCGAGCTGTTTCCGTGGGAACATCGCAAACGATCCCGGAAAATCTGTGCTGTGGCTTGTCGGCCGCAGCGTTACCCCCAAGAACCGGCGGACGGAGATCGAACGACAACAGCCGGCCGCAGGGAACGGCCGGCTGTTGCGCTGGAGGCACTGCTGCGGAATTAGCTGCGGGCGATGATCTCGCGCCCGTCGATCTTCATGTGAACGCCAAGCGTGCCGGTGGAGCGGCGCACGAGGAAGCGCGGCCGACGCTCTGCGAAGAAGGAGTGGCGGCGCCGCGGCTTGACCGGTGCGGTGCGCACGTCGCCGAGATGCTCTTCAAGCGGCCTTGCGACACCGTCGGCTTCGACCATCAGCATCGGAATGCGATAGGCCTCCGCCCAGGCGCGCCAGTCGGCGGCGATGTCGGACAGGTCGTGTGCGACGAGCAGCGGAACGCACAGGTCCGGGTCGTCGTGATGAAGTTCCAGCGTCACTGTCACGTCTCCGTCGCCGTGATCGATCGCGCGAGCCGCGACCCCTTTGAATGCCCGCGCCGGCAATGCGATCGAAAGCGGCAGGCCGCTCGATGGTAGCACCTTGCGCAGAACTGCGCCACGCTCGTCCAGGCTGATCGTGACATTACCCGTGTGACCGCGCAAAGCGTAGCTTGCCTGCTGTGGAAAGCGCTTCGGATCAAGACGGAGCGTGTTTTCGACCCAAGCGGGTTGAGAGAGTGTGTTGCGCATTTCAATCGCCCTTGTTTTTCCTTGAGAGCCGGTTTCCGGTCTTCTCGTCGGGACTTTTTCGTCCTCTATGGGCTGGAGAATAGGCGCCCCCCTTTCCGAACGGCTTAAGAATCGCGGTTAAGAAAACTTTGCGTTTTTCGATGGTTAGCAAAAGCCGACCGCTCAGGGTTTCCGTTTCGTCAACGGCTTCGGCGGTGTTGTTCCGATCGGGCGCAACAGGCGGCATGCCGGCCGCCGGCGAAAAGCCACACACAAGCCAGTGCTGCAATCATGACGCGTCAGAATTCTGTTTCGGGGTTGGATCGGCCGCCCCATGGGTAACCGACGGGGCCAGGCATGGTATCGACCTATCTCGACTACAGTCGCATCACGCGTGATTTGCGCAGCAGCCTCAATCGCGTTGCCCAGCAGCCGCAGATCGCGCGCGAAGCCGAGTACTATCGGGAAAACATCGGCAGCGTGAAATCCGTCGACGAGTTCCTCGACGACTACCGGCTCTACTCCTACGCGATGAAGGCGCATGGCCTGGAGGACATGACCTATGCCAAGGCCTTCATGCGCAAGGTCCTGGAGAGCGACCTCAAGGACGACAACAGTTTCGCCAACCGTCTCACGGATGAACGCTACCGCAATTTCGCGCAGGCCTTCAATTTCAGTTCCGCCACTGCGGTGGCCCAAACCAACGCACAGCAGGACGCGCTGATCGGCCTCTACAACGACCGCATCACGAATCTCGATACAGTCATGCGGCAGGAGATGGCCTATTTTGGCGCGGCCATGGATCTGGTGACCGACGTCGACCAGTTTCTGGGCAACGAAAAGCTGCGCTCCTTTGCCTTCACCGTGTTCGGACTGGACCCCAAGACCTTTTCGTACACCGAAGTTCGCAATGCATTGACCAGCGATCCCGCGACCTTGACCGCCAACCAGACGGCAGCCAAGACGCGGTTGACCGAAGCGAGCAAGCAATTGACGGATCTCGGGGCACGCGACACGGCGCTGGCCCAGATCACCAGCCTGACAGCCCAACTGGCCGCCGCACCCGATGCGGACAAGCCTGCCATCCAGACGAAGATCGATGAGCAAAACGCGATCGTCAGCGACCTCGATGCGCGGCTGCCGCCGCGCGACCAGGCGCCGGCGCTGAAGGCGCAGCTATCGCTGGAGGTGAACACGCTTGCCAGGCAGATCAGCGGTCTCGATGTCTATATCCAGCTCGCCTCGACGTTCAATTTCAATGCCGACGGCAGCGTGCCGGCCGGCGAGAAGGCGATCAGCGACGAAAAGAAGACGCTGCTCAACGAGGCCTATGTCTTCCAGCGGCCTGGCGCCACGCCGTCGGGCGGCACACGGCTGACCGGCGCTGGCGCGCTGCTCAACAAGGAATATTACGAGCAGAAGATCGGCAGCATTACCAAGGTGTCGGACCTGATTGCCGACAACCGCCTGCTCAACTACGTCATCACTGCCTTCGGCTTGCCGTCCGCGACGACGATGCCGTCCACGGTCGAAAACATCCTCACCAGCGACATCAACGACCCGGAGAGCTACGTCAACAAATATGGCGGCGAATACAACGCCGCCTACAAGAGGATGCTCGCCGCCTTCAACTTCCAGACTGACGGGACACTGCAGGCGGGCAAGACCGCGCAGGATGCGGCCCAGATGAAGACGACGTCCGACGAGTACATGGTGCGCTATAACGACAAGAGCGACGCCGAGGACGAAGCTCTGGTCAAGCGCTTCAAGCTGCTGATCGGCACGATGAAATCGGTCGACGACCTGCTTGCCAACAATGACATGAAGAAATTCATGCTGCGCGCTTTCGGCCTCGAAAATGAGGATCTGAGCACGCGAACGCTGAAGCGGATTCTGACCAGCGATCTCAATGACCCCAAGAGCTATGCCAACACCCTGCGCGACGAGCGCTACGTCAAACTCGTAAAGGCGTTCAACTTCAACCCGGACGGCACGCTTGGCGCACCGAAGCTGGCGCAGGGCGAAGCCGACATCATGAACACGGCCAAGGCATATGTGATTGCCAAGTCGCGTTTCGGCACGGATGAAGAAAAGAAGGTCGCCAAGGAGAAGGCGCAGGAGGAAGCCAAGTACTACACCGCCGAGATCGAAAAGGTGGAGACGCTCGACGCCTTCCTCGCCAACCGGCGTCTGGTTGATTTCGTTCTCGTCGGCGCCGGCATCGATCCGGAAACGGTCAAGACCGAATACCTCAAGGACATGTTCACGTCCAATCTCGACGATCCCAAGAGCTTCATCAATACCGACCCGAACGGGCTGAAATACCGCGAGATCGTCGCCTCCTTCAATTTCGACCAGGAGGGGAAGATCATCAGGGGTGAGGCGGGCCAGATCCAGACTCGGCGGGGACTTGTCACCACAATCGACCTCTATCTCAATCAGTCGCTTGAGGAGACGGAAGGCGCAGACAACGGCGGCGTCCGACTTGCGCTCTATTTCAAGCGCAAGGCCCCCGAGATCAACACCGCTTACGACATCCTGGCCGAGACCGCCCTGTTCCAGGTTATCAAGACGGCCTACAGCATGCCGGAGGGTCTGCAGAACGCCAAGATCGAGGCGCAGGCCGCCTATATCGAGCGTGTCGTCGACATCAAGGATCTGCAGGACCCGGAAAAGCTCGAGAAGCTCCTGCAGCGGTTCACGGCGCTTTATGACGTCGAAAACAACACGGACGTATCACCGGGGTTGGCAATCCTCAGCGGAAGCGGTGGAGGCGGTGTCAGCGCCGAGACACTCCTGTCCCTTTCACAGCTGCGCGCGGGCGGACGCTGACGCTACTCAACCCGAACGTATGAGTCGCTGCGGAAGGGCGCGGGCCTGCGGCTGAGGCGCGCCCGCTTCACCGGTCTGCGCGCAGCACCTTGTCCGGATTCATGACGCCTGCAGGATCAAACGCGTGTTTGATCCGTTGCATCAGTTCGATCTCGATCGGCGGACGGACCTCGGCAAGCTCGTCGCGCTTCAACTGGCCGATGCCGTGTTCGGCCGAGATCGAGCCGTTGTATTTCAGAACGATGCCGTGGACGATGGCGTTGATCTCGCGCCAGCGATCGAGGAAGGCCTGCTTGTCGGCGCCGACCGGCTGCGAGATGTTGTAGTGGATGTTTCCGTCGCCCATGTGGCCGAAGGAGCAGATGCGCGCTCCCGGGATCGCCTTCATGACAGCGGCGTCCGCTTCCTTCATGAAGGCGGGAATGCTGGAAACGGGCACCGAAACATCGTGCTTGATCGAGCCGCCCTCGGGCTTCTGCGCTGATGACATGCTTTCGCGCATATGCCACAGCGCCTTCGCCTGCGCCTCATTTGCGGCAATCACGGCGTTTTCGACGAGACCGGCGGCAAGGCCCTGTTCTAGAAGATTGTTGACCATGCGCTCGGCGCTTTCGGCCGAATCTGCGGTCGAGATATCGATCAGCGCGTACCAGGGATGGACGGTTTCCATCGGGTCACGAACACCGGGAATGTGTTTCGTGATGAATTCCACGCCGAGGCGCGGCATCAGCTCGAAGCCGGTCAGCGCCGGTCCGCAAAGACTGGAGGCCTTGTCGAAGAGGGTGAGCGCGTGCTCGACGCTGCCCACGCCGGCGAAGGCGACCTGATGCCCGAGCGGCTTCGGGAACAGCTTGAGCACCGCGCCGGTGATGACGCCGAGCGTGCCCTCCGCGCCAATGAAGAGGTCGCGCAGGTCGTAGCCGGTATTGTCCTTCTTCAACCGTCGCAGACCATCCCAGATCTCGCCGGTTGGCAGCACGACTTCGAGGCCGAGGCAAAGCTGGCGCATGTTGCCGTAGGCGAGCACGGCGGTGCCGCCGGCATTGGTGGAGAGATTGCCGCCGATCCGGGCGGAGCCTTCCGATCCGAGCGACAGCGGGAACAGGCGATTGTGATCGTCTGCCGCCTTCTGGATATCTGCGAGAATACAGCCGGCATCCGCAACGATCACGTTGCCGACCGGATCGATGTCACGAATCCGGTTGAGCCGTTCGAGAGAAAGCACGATGTCCGCCTTGCCTTCCCGCGGGATCTGCCCGGCGACGTGGCCGGTGTTGCCGCCCTGCGGCACGATCGCCGTGCGGGTCGCGCTGGCGAGTTTCATGATGCGTGAGACCTCGTCGATCGAGCCGGGACGCAGTACCATCGGCGTCGTGCCGCGATAAAGCCCCCGGGATTCGACGAGATAGCGCGCCTTGTCCGCTTCCGCGGTAAGCGCATTGGCGCTGCCGACGATCTCGATGAAGGAGGCGATGAGTTCGGGAGAGGGAAGCGTCGTCATGGGGCAGCCTTCGCATTGCGCTTGCGCGCGCTATCGGATCGGTCGATCTGAAGACGCGATCCTCGGTTCGTATCGCCTGCGATCATAACCGCAAACGCAGCCGCTCGCTGAGGGTGGGTGCGGAGCCGCACGCGATCTTACCCTCGTGGTGCCGCCGCCCGCTGCAGCCGGTCGATGATGGCTTCTCCCAATCCTTCCGAAGGGATGGGGCCGAAGGCGATCGTTGCAGCGCCGCTGGCGTCGGCCCGCTTCATATAGTCGAAGAGATTGGCGGCCGCTTCGCGCAGGTTTCCGGTCGGGCTCAGATCGAGAACGACAGCCGCCTGTTCCTCGCCGAGGACCCGGCCGCCGCCGAAACGGATCAGGGCCTCGCCCGCCCGCACGTCGGTGGCTTCCAGCCTGACGGCAGCACCCGGCGCATAATGCGAGGCCAGCATCCCCGGAGCCTCGATCGTCGCACCCGCGGTTTCCGCCCTGATCACCGGGCGGTCGAGCAGGCGCTCGATCTCGGCGGCATCGAGGCCACCCGGCCGGAGAAGCCGGATCTCGTCGCCATCGACCTTGATGATCGTTGACTCGAGCCCGATTTGCGCCGGACCGGCATCGAGGATCAGTTTCAGCTTTTCTCCGAGATCGGCATCGACATGGTCCGCACTGGTCGGGCTGATCTTGCCCGAGGTATTGGCACTCGGTGCGGCCAGAGGTCGTCCGAAGCGGGCGATCACCCGGCGCGAAAAGCCGTCGGGCATGCGAATGCCAAGCGTGTCCAGGCCGGCTGAGGCGAGGGCGTGCACGGTACTCTCGGGCCGCTGCGGCAGGATCAGCGTCAGGGGGCCGGGCCAGAACGCTTCCGCCAGGCGTCGGGACAGGGGATCGAAGCGCACATGGGCCTCGGCCATTGCCATGTCGGAAACATGCGAGATCAGCGGATTGAAGCGCGGCCGGCCTTTCATCTCGTAGATGCGGCTGATCGCATCGGGATTGGTGGCATCGGCGGCAAGGCCGTAGACGGTTTCGGTCGGGATGGCGACCGGTTCGCCCTCGGCGAGAACGGCGCAGGCGCGATCGATCGCGCGGTCCGGTTCCATATCCGTGTCGATGATCTCTGCCATGCCGTTTCCTTTCCGACGCTTCCTTAACGGACGCGCCGGGAAAACAGAACGATTTTCTTTGCAGGGAGCGGGCTGCTGGCTCAGAAGCTGCGAATGATCCGGCGCAGTGCGTCGTCACGGGCACCCAGCATCAGCACGTTCTTGAGAGCGACCTTTGGGTCGTCGGTGCGGAAGAGAAGCCCGTTGTCGCGGACGTTGCGATTGATGACCATCTGTCCGTCTTCGGCGTTCGGTTCGATCGCGACGGCAAAGTACATGCGGGAATAGCCGGCCCGGATGCGGTCGAAGAAATGCGTCTCGTCACCAAGGTCGCTGAAAAAGTTGGCGAAATAGAACGACCAGGTGATGTCCTTGGAAGGTGTGACCGCCGTCCGCGCGGCCGTCACGTGGCAATAGCCGAGGTGCGGTTTGCCAACGAGCGTGCGGTGGAAGATCAGCTTGGGAAACTGGATCGAGGCATGAAAGCCGTTGATCCGCTTGTGCGTCGTGTCCCCGGCGGTCGAAAGCTTCTTGCCGGTTCGGTCAGCGACTTCCTCATAGCTCAGGTAGCGTCGCTCGCTCGGCATCCATTGCCGGCGGTTGATCCGGCCGGTGCGCAGAAACTCGGTGTGAACTGCCGTCTTCGGCATGATCGCCGGCGGCTTCTCGGCCGCTGCGTCGTAATATCTGAGCTTTGCCATGATTGTCAGCGCGCCATCTGCCTGCCGGACATCTTCGTCCGCCGGCGAGACTAGCGGCTTATGGTTAATGAAGAATTTCCTTTCGCTAGCGGGACATGGCTCCTGACATCAATGGGAATGTCGCAAACGGGCGAAACCTTCCCGCGCCTGCGCCATATCGGTCGCAAAAGACGGCATATGCCTATTTTTTGATCTATCTATATGTTTATAAAGTGAAAAAGTTTCGTATCCGCTTGCGGACGACGGTTTCAGACGTGTCGTCATTCTGGAATTCGATGTCGCTATCCGGCGCCTGCCAAGACGGTTTCCGCGATTACATATCCTTACTCAGGGTGTCGTCTTCCAGAAGGGAAGGCGGAGAATTGGGAAGCCGGTCAAATCCCGGCGCTGCCCCCGCAACGGTGGTGGAGCGAAAGCCTCGGCGAAGGCCACTGGACGGTTCGTCCGGGAAGGCGCCGGGCTGGTCCGCAAGGACGGCTCCTGAGCCCGGAAACCAGCCTTGACACACATAACCGTAACGGGTTGCGGCGGGCAGCCGGATCGGAGCCGAGAACGCATGGGCGCATGCCCGTGCGGGTTCCTGTCCTGCCTCTCCGAAACATGGCGCATGAGGACAGGACATGGATACCAAGACCGATATGCTTCGCAAGCTGAAGGGCCGGCGTGACGGCTACAGCCTCGATCGGGCCTTCTACATCGACCCCGACTACTACCGGCAGGATCTGGAAAGCATCTGGTACAAGGACTGGTTGTTCATCGGCCATGACTGCGAAATTCCGCGAGCCGGCAACTACTTCACTGTCCAGGTCGGCGACTATCCGGTTGTTGTTACCCGCGATCGCCAGGGCACGATCCGTGCGCTGCACAATTCCTGCCGGCATCGCGGTTCCCGCGTCTGCACGCAAGCAAAGGGCTCCTCGGCAAAGCTCGTCTGTCCCTATCACCAGTGGACCTACGAACTCGACGGATCGCTGCTCTTCGCACGCCAGATGGGCGAGGATTTCGACAAGGCGGCCCACAGCCTGAAGCCGATCCATTGCGAAACGGTCGGCGGCTACATCTTCATCAACCTGTCGGAGACGCCGGCCGATTTTGCGGCCTTCCGCGAACTCGCCACGCCCTATCTCGCGCCGCACCGGCTGGGAGAGACCAAGGTCGCCTTCGAAAGCACGATCATCGAAAAGGGCAACTGGAAGCTCGTCTGGGAAAACAATCGCGAGTGCTATCATTGCGCCGCCAATCATCCGGAGCTCTGCCGCACCTATCCGGAGGCGCCGACTGCGACCGGGGTACAGGGCGCCAAGGATGATCCGGTGATAGCCGCCCATTGGGCGAAGTGCGAGGCCGAGGGCCTGCCGAGCGAATTCCGGATGTCGCCGACCGGCCAGTTCCGTGCGGCGCGCATGCCGCTGGTCGACAATGCCGAAAGCTACACCATGTCGGGGAGGGCCGCCGTCAAAATGGCGTTGTCGGCCGATGTCGGGCAGAAGCAGATCGGCACGCTTCTGATGTTCCATTACCCCACCACCTGGAACCATGTGCTTTCCGACCATGCCATCACCTTCCGTGTTCTGCCGCTCGGACCGGAACTCACGCAGGTGACGACCAAGTGGCTGGTCAACAAGGACGCGGTCGAGGGCGTCGACTACACGCTCGATGACCTGACCCATGTCTGGACCGAGACCAACGACCAGGATCGCCAGATCGTCGAAGAAAACGCCTTCGGCATCCGCTCGCCGGCCTATGAACCAGGCCCCTATTCACCGGACCATGAAGGCGGCGTGATGCAGTTTGTCGAATGGTACAGCAAGTTTATGGAGCAGCGCCTTGCAGGCGATGCGGCTCCGCTGTCAAAGGTCGCCTGACATGCAGATGGCATCCTCCTTCCACCATTTCGACGAGCTGCATGTCTGGATCGACCGGCAGCAGATGCTCGAATGCACCTCGGCGGTCGTTGAAACCGCCGATGTCATGACCTTCACCTTTCGCGCCGAAAAGCCGGCCTGGTTTCGCTACCTGCCCGGCCAGTTCGTCACCCTGGAACTGCCGGTCGCCGACGAACCGGTCATGCGCACCTATACGCTGTCGTCCACACCATCGAGGCCGTTGTCGATTGCGGTGACGGTCAAGGCACAGGCCGACAGCATCGGCACGCGCTGGATGTTCGACCATCTGAAGCCTGGCGTGAAACTGAGAGCCTTCGGGCCGCTCGGCGACTTCAGCTTCGTCCGCCATCCCGGTGAAAAGTACCTGTTTATCTCCGCGGGGTCCGGCATCACGCCGATGATGTCGATGACACGCTGGATGGCGGATTGCGTACCGGAGACGGACGTCACCTTCATCTCCTGCGCGCGCCGGCCGGACGACCTCCTGTTCCGTTCCGAGCTGGAGGTGCTGGCGACTCAGATGTCCGGGTTGAGCCTCGGCTTTATCGTCGAGGGCCACGAAGCGCGCCACGGCTGGCACGGGCTGCGCGGCCGCATCGATGGCGCCAAGCTGCCGCTGCTTGCGCCGGATTTCATGGAGCGCACCGTCTTCTGCTGCGGTCCGGAACCGTTCATGCGCGGCGTGCGCGAGATGCTGAAGGCGGCAGGCTTCGACATGGGCCGCTACCACGAGGAGAGCTTCCAGCCTGCGGCCGCACCGGCGGCGGAGGAGATCGCTGTGCGCGCCGGCGTGGTGGGCGACAGCGAGGTCGCTGCCGCCAAGGTCGCTTTCACCATGAGCGGCAAGGAGGTCGAGGCGAAGCCAGGTCAGACGATCCTGCAGACGGCGCGTGCCAATGGTGTGCGGATCGGTGCTGCCTGCGAGGGCGGCATCTGCGGCACCTGCCGGGTGATGAAGGTCGCGGGTGACGTCGAGATGAACCACAATGGTGGCATTCTCGATGACGAGATCGACGAGGGTTACATCCTCGCCTGCTGCTCGCGGCCCCTGGGAGATGTCCAGATCGAAGCCTAAAGGATCAGGGCGTGTTGCAGGGCGGCGGCTGGACGGTCGCGGGCCCTGCACCGCCGGTAACGGCCGATGGCTTGGAGCATCCGCCCTGTGCGGCGTCATCGGCAGCGATGGCTACCTGCATGGCGCGTTCGTGGTGGGCGAAGTCGATGGAGCCGGTCACCAGCATGTCGACGCCGCTGCCGGCCCCGCTTGTGGCACCGGCACGGCTGATGAGCAGCGGCTCGCTAAACGTCGCGGTCGCCCGTGCGACCGCGTGCGTGCCCGTTCCCTGCTCGGCTTGGGCGATAAGGGTAAGCGGCAACGGCTTTTCAGCCAGCAATGCGCCCTGCGCCCAGATCGCCTTTAGCGCCTGCGGCGACATCGCCGCGACATTCACGTCGATGTCGTCGAGTGTTCCGGGCACGCGGTAGGGACAGCGCCGCTTGCCGCAATTGATGCCGGAGGAAAACTGCCACAGCGCGTAGCTGTCCCAGTTGCCCATGGGGAAGACCTGGCGGATATCCGGCTTGTAGCGGGCGTACCAAAGCGGCAGGCGCGACAGCAGCCGGTATTTGGCACGGTGCGCAGCGATATATTTGGCGGTGATGTGATTGGTGTAGAGGATCGGGTAGCGCCCCGTCCGGGTCTTGATATGGCCGGCGAAGATGGCGGCATCTTCGAGCGACATGTATTTTTCCGGATCGATGCCTTCGAGATCGAGCACCATCAGTTCGTCGTCGCGCGGATCGGCGTAGTCAAGGAAATGGTTCGCCTGGTCCACGGGATTGCCGGGACGGGCGAGATGGTAAGCACCCCATAGCAGCCCGTGCGTGCGGGCGATCATGCGCCGCGTCTGGTAGAGTTCGCGGCTGACGGCGTATTTGCGCCACATGGTCTTGCAGTGGTTGAAGGTGTCGCCGTTGTGATCGCCGGTGCAGGAGAAGCTTTCGGGCAGGCCGTCGGAGGCCTTGGCGATGAAGCCGGAGATGCGCTTGTCGGCAAGCAGCGTTTCCCAATCGATACTGTTCATCTCATAGGCGTCGACGATGATGGCGTTGGACTTGGTCTTCCAGGGCTCCAGTTCACCGGCGCGTGCGATCGTCGCCGCGAATGCCAGACCTAGGAAGGTCGCGAGGCGCAGAATCATCCCTGTGGTGGAGATATACCGCTTTGCCATTCTCTGAGATTGCCGACAGTATCGTTAATGCATCGTAAATCCCAGCCCCCGACCCGGACTGTGCTGGAGCGGCGCGCGAATGTATACCGACCTCCGGCTGTATGTGAGCAATGTCTTTCATAATTTGATATGTCGCCACGGTGCCGTGACCAGCCCCATGCCGATGAACGAAATGCACGGAAGTCGGCACAGGCACGCGTCTGTCGCTATGCGGCGGCACCAGCCGCGATGCCTGAAGATGGAACAAAACCGGTGGCTTATGCGTTGCTGGTCGGTTTCAGGTTTCCCGGCTGAGGGTCATCCCCGGTTCTGCAGCGACCCGGGTGAAATCATGCAGAGGCTGAAGTTCCCGTGGTTGCGCGATTTTTTTCGCAGCCTGCGGAGCGTGGATACGGTTATGGAGGTTTTGATGAAGGCTTTGCCGAAGACCGGGAAGAGCCGGTGGTTTTCTTCGATCATTGCCGCGGCAGTCCTGATGACATCCGCGGCCCCGTCACAGGCGTTCATGCCGACGCCGCCGCGCGTCGAACAGCAGAATGACGCGACGAATGTTCAGTATCGCCGGCCGGGCTATGAGCGCCGCGGCAATTATTATTATTACAATGGCTACCGCGGTTATCGCTACGAGCGCCCTGGCTATCGTTACTACAATGGTTGGTGGTACCCGATGGCTGCCTTCGGTGCCGGTGTGATCATCGGCGGGGCGATCGCCCAACCGCCGCGCTACGAGCGCCCGGCTCCGGTTTACGGCAGCCGCCATGTGCAATGGTGCGCCAACCGGTACCGGTCCTACAGGGCCTATGACAATACCTATCAGCCCTATGGCGGCCCGCGCCAGCAGTGCTATTCGCCCTATAGCTAAGGGGTGAGCAGGGCCGGGGGTTTTCGCCTTCGGCCCTTTCTCTGACAGTTAGAGAATGCCGATCCGCCTGAGGATCCACCAGGCAAAGCCCATGGAAAGTGCGATGAACAGCGCCGCATAGAGCGTGCCGGTGCCATCGGCGAAGGGCAGCGCCCCGGTGTTCATGCCGAAGAAACCGGTAACGAGTGTGGGCGGCAGCAGGAAGGCCGTCATCAGCGACAGGATGTAGAGGTGGCGGTTGGTCTCCGAGGAGATCTTGCTGTCGATTTCTTCGTGCAGCAGTCGTGCCCGTTCCTGCAAAGCGAAGACGTCGCGGTCGACCGCCTCGAGCCGGTCGGATAGCCGCTCGGCTACGTCGATGAAACCAGGCGGCACCTCGTCTTCATCCGAGGCGGCCGCCCGTCTCAACAACGCGAGGATCGTGCGCAGGTGCCGGTGAAGCCGCACCACCGTGCGGCGGAGCGGCGCAAGCCCCGGCTGCTGGCGATGTCCGGCCTCGCCATAGACATGATCCTCGATGACGTTCAGTTCTTCGGTCAATTCCAGAACCAGCGAGATCAGCGTGCGCTGGAACTCGATCACGATCATCTCGAAGAGGTCGATCGGCCTTGCGCACTTGGTGCTCTTTTCCACCGCCGCCTTGACGCGGTCGATGCTGCGCAACGGATGCAGGCGCGTGGTGATGATGATCCGGTCGCTGACGGCGAAATGCAGCCAGCCGATCGTCTTGGTCACCGCGTCGAAGGTGCGCTCGAAGTCGACGAGCGTGCCGTGTACGATATCATCCGAAACCGTAATCGCTGCTTGCGTGTCGTGGCTGGTCAGCGTGGTGACCGCGAGCGGCGGCAGGTTTCCGATCCGTTCGATCAGCGCAGGTGTGCGTGCGTCGGAGAGCGCCAGATGAACCCAGACCCATCCTTCGCCCTTAAGCAGGCTGTCGATAGAGGCGTCGGTGGCGATGCGCTGGCAGCGGCTCTCGCCGGGCAGGAAACGATAGGCCCAGACGATACCGGGTATTTCGGGGGAAATCAGGTTCATCGGTACGCCTTGGCAGGGGCCTGCCACATGGTTTCTCAAACCGCTGCCGGTATGAGGGAAAGAACATGCGGCCGTTCAACGTGCTGCGGCGACCTCAGTGCACTCCATAAGGACGCGCGGCGCCGTATGTCTTGGCTTCTATGCGCCGTTGATGACAGTTTTGTTACACGTCGCGACGTCGCGACGGAGCGCGGCAATTGACGTTGACGTTTACGTAAAAATCAATAGTGTTCGGCGCAACGAGGATGCGCCCAGCGCAACCTGGCCATCTGGGAGGATCACCATGTACAAGGCACCCGTCGACGAGATCGCGTTTACGCTGAAACACGTGGCAGGCATGGGCGAGGCACTGCAGACCGGCGCGCTCGGCGACCTTGGCGAAGATCTGGTCGATGCCATCCTGTCGGAAGCGGGCCGGTTCGCGACAGAGGAGGTTGCTCCCCTCGGCGATATCGGCGACCGGCAAGGCTCGCGTCTGGTTGAAGGCAAGGTCGAGACGCCGGACGGCTGGCGTGATCTCTATCACAGCTGGATCGCCGGCGGCTGGAATGGGCTGACGGCGCCGGAAGAATTCGGCGGCCAGAACCTGCCGCACATGTTGCACGTCGCCGCGATGGAGATGTGGAACGCCGGTTCCATGGCCTTCGCGCTTGGGCCGACGCTCACCATGGGCGCGATCGAGGCGCTGGAGAAACACGGCTCCGATGAGCTCAAGGCCACCTATCTGCCGAAGATGGTCTCCGGCGAATGGACCGGCACGATGAACCTGACGGAGCCGCATGCCGGGTCCGATCTCGGCGTGCTGAAATCCCGCGCCGAGCGCCGGGACGACGGCACCTACCGCATCTTCGGCCAGAAGATCTTCATCACCTGGGGCGAGCACGACTTCACCGACAACATCGTCCACCTGGTGCTGGCGCGGCTCCCGGATGCGCCGGCGGGCACCCGCGGCATCTCGCTCTTCCTGGTGCCGAAATTCCTGGTCAAGGATGATGGCTCGCTCGGCGAGCGCAACGATCTCTTCTGCCATTCGCTCGAACACAAGCTCGGCATCCATGGCTCGCCAACCTGCACGATGATCTACGGCGACGGCAAGTTCGACGCCGAGAAGGGCGCGATCGGCTATCTTATCGGCGAGGAAAACCGTGGCCTTGCCTGCATGTTCACGATGATGAACAACGCTCGCCTTGCCGTCGGCATGCAGGGCGTTGCCATCGCCGACGCCGCCACGCAAAAGGCGATCGCCTTCGCCAAGGAACGCACCCAGGGCAAGGCGCCCGGCTGGACCGGTCAGGGCATGAGCCCGATCATCGAGCACCCCGACGTCGCCCGCATGCTTCTGACGATGAAGGCGCTGACGCAAGGCTCGCGCGCGATTTCCTACGCCTGCGCCCACGCCGTCGACATGGGGCACGCGGCAGAAGGCGAGAAGGCGAAGTTCTGGCAGGAACGCTCCAGCCTGCTGACCCCGATCGCCAAATCCTTCTCGACCGATGCCGGCGTCGATGTGGCTTCGCTGGGCATCCAGGTCCACGGCGGCATGGGCTTCATCGAAGAAACGGGTGCTGCCCGCTACCTGCGCGATGCTCGCATCGCCCCGATCTACGAAGGCACCAACGGCATCCAGGCGATTGATCTCGTCACCCGCAAGCTGCCGCTGTCTGACGGCGGCCACGTGCGCGATTTCATCGACGAACTGCGCGAAATCGCCTCGGCCGTGCGCGCCTCGAACCGCAACGGCTTCGGCGAGACGGCCGAGCGGCTCGATGCGGCGCTGGACGATCTTTCGGCCGCGACCGAGTGGCTGATCGCGGCGATTGCCGGCGGCAGGCTTACCGAAGCGCTGGCGGGCGCCACGGCCTATCAGCGCCTCTTCGGCCTGGCGCTGACCGGCGCCTATCTGGCGAAGGGTGGCCTGGCTGAAGTGGCCGACGGCAAGGAAGACCGGCGCATCGCGCTTTGTCGCTTCACCGCGGAAAACCTGCTGGCGGAGACTGCGGCACTTAAGGATCGCGTCGTCAAGGGCGCCGATAGCCTCGCCGTCGCGCGCTCTGTTCTGGCTTGAGAGGAGCTATCATGACCGACCACGTGCTCATCGAGCGGCCGGAAGCGTATCCCGGCGTCCAGGTGATCCGCTTCAACCGCCCGGAAAAGAAAAACGCCATCACCCGCGACATGTACGCGAAGATGATCAATGCGCTGACGGTCGCTTCAAGCGACCCGGCCGTGCGCGCCACTGCCTTTCTGGGTACGGACGGCTGCTTCTCCGCCGGTAACGACATGGCCGATTTCCTTGCCTTTGCCATGGGCGGCTCCATGGGCATGGAAGTAATCGAGTTCCTGAAGGCGCTTGCGACCGCCACCAAGCCGGTCGTGTCGGGCGTCGATGGTCTGGCGATCGGCATCGGTACCACTATCCATCTCCATTGCGACCTGACGATCTCGTCCGAGCGCTCGCTGTTCAAGACCCCCTTCGTCGATCTGGCACTGGTACCGGAAGCGGCTTCGAGCCTGATCGCGCCGCGCATCATGGGCCACCAGCGGGCTTTCGCGCTGCTTGCCGCCGGCGAACCGCTGACCGCCCGCCAGGCCGTGGATGCGGGGCTGATCTGGAAGATCGTCGCGCAGGATGCGGTGGGAGAAGAAACCCTGGCGCTTGCCGCACGTCTTGCCAAGAAGCCGCCGGAGGCGCTTCGCATCGCCCGCGATCTCGTTCGCGGCGACCGGAGCGACGTACTGGCGCGGATCGACGAGGAAGCGAAACACTTTGCCGCGCAGTTGAAAAGTGCTGAAGCGCGGGCCGCCTTCGAGGCTTTCATGCGCCGCTAGACAGCCTGCAGGCCTGTGACTGAGCGATAAACGGGTGCCGCTGCGCATCCGTTTTTTTTTGCGTTCGGGGCGGCGTTCTACCCACCGCAACGTAAAGATCGCGTTGCCGCTGGCATCGCGAACTTGCATAGATCAATTTTAATTTGTTCTTAAATAGCGATCGCTAGCGTGCGGCGCGATAGGCCTATCCTCTTTTCGGATGGCCCCGGCCGCATGAAGCATGGCTGGCCCCGCCTTCTGGCATGTTCAACGTTTTCCCGTCAGCGTCAGCGCTCCGTCCTTCCGGCGGACGAAGGATGCTGCGCGAAAATCATCGAGAGCTCATGTCCGGCGGCAGGTAGCGCCGGCATCCATTGGGAGCCCATCTTGTCCAAGCGATCGAACCTCATGACGCGGATTCTCGTTGCCGCGTCCTGTGTTGTCGTCGGCGCCTTTGCCGGCTTTTCCGTTTACATCGACACGCTGCAGCGTAGCACCACGACCAAGGCCGTCGAGGAGAACATTGCCTCCTCCGGCACGCAGGCAGCGCAGAGCGTCGCCAAGTGGCTGAATGGCCGCGTCACGCTGACGGCGATGGTGGCCGATGCCACCGGCAGCGTCGCGGACGACGGCGCCATCCAGCCGATCCTGAAGAACGACGTACTGACCAGCGAATTCATGTCGACCTATGTCGGCAACGAAAGCGGCAAGTTCATCACCTGGCCGGACAATCCGATGCCGGCCGGCTACGATCCGCGCCAGCGTCCCTGGTACCAGCAGGCCGTGAAGGCCGATGCGCGCGTGCTGACCGAACCCTATGTCGACGCTTCCACGGGCGCGCTGATCATCAGCGCCGCTGTTCCGGTCAAGCGTGACGGCAAGCTCTATGGCGTTGCCGCCAGCGACTTCTCGCTCGATACGCTGGTCTCGATGATCAAGGGCGTCGATGTCGGCGGCGAAGGCTTTGCCTTCCTCGCCAGCAAGGACGGCCAGATCCTCGTCCATCCGGACGCCAAGCTCGTTACCAAGTCGCTCGCCGACGCCTTTCCGATCGACACGCCGGCGATCGGATCCGGCATCATGAACACCGAGCTCGACGGCAAGCCGATGCTGGTGAGCTTCGTTCCGGTCCAGGGCCTGCCGTCGGTCGAGTGGTATGTCGGCTTCGTCATCGATGCCGATGCCGCCTATTCCGCCATCGACCAGTTCCGGATTGCTGCCACCATCGCCACGATCCTTGCGGTCGGCGTCATGCTCGTCTTCCTCGCGACGTTCCTCAATCGCCTCGTCATCCGTCCGGTGACGGAGATGACCGGCGCGATGGAAAAGCTTGCCGCCGGCAACCACAACGTCGAGATCCCCGGCGAAGAACGCCGCGACCAGATCGGCTCGATGGCTGCCGCCGTTGCCGTCTTCAAGGCGAATGCCGTCGAGCGCGCGCGCCTCGAAAGCGAAGCGGATGCGAACCGCTCGCTGTCGGAGCGCGAGCGTCTGGAGCGTCAGGCCCGCGATGCGCGGGATGCGGCCGAAGTGCAGCAGGTCGTCGATGGCCTGGCGACCGGCCTTGGCCGTCTGGCTGAAGGCGATCTCGCCTACCGCATCGACAATCCCTTCGCTGACCGCCTCGACCGTCTGCGCGCCGACTTCAACAACTCTGTTGCGAAGCTTCACGACACGCTTTGCGCCGTCGGCGCCAACGCCCGCGGTATCGATGCTGGCGCGACCGAGATCCGCGCGGCGGCGGACGATCTCGCCCGCCGCACGGAGCAGCAGGCAGCTTCTGTCGAAGAAACCGCCGCAGCGCTCGAAGAGATCACGACGACGGTCAAGGACTCGGCTCGCCGGGCCGAGGAAGTCGGTGCGCTCGTTGCCCGCACCCGCGCCGGTGCCGAGAAGTCCGGTGAGGTCGTCGCCAACGCCGTCGAGGCAATGCATGCCATCGAGAAATCATCCGGTGAAATCTCCAACATCATCGGCGTCATCGACGACATCGCCTTCCAGACGAACCTGCTTGCGCTGAACGCCGGCGTCGAGGCGGCACGCGCCGGTGAGGCCGGCAAGGGCTTTGCCGTCGTCGCCCAGGAAGTGCGGGAGCTTGCGCAGCGCTCGGCGAATGCCGCCAAGGAGATCAAGGCGCTGATCACCACCTCGGGCAACCAGGTGCGCAACGGCGTGACCCTGGTTGGCGATACCGGCAAGGCGCTGGAAACGATCGTCGCCGAAGTCCAGGAGATCAACAAACACGTGAGCGCGATCGTGACCGCAACACGCGAACAGTCGACCGGTCTTCAGGAGATCAACACCGCGGTCAACACCATGGATCAGGGCACACAGCAGAATGCGGCGATGGTGGAAGAGCAGACGGCGGCGAGCCATGGCCTCGCGTCCGAGGCCGCCTCGCTCAACGCGCTGCTTGCCCAGTTCAATCTTGGTGATACACAGAGCGTATACGCGACGGCGACCAACCATCGCCGCCGGGCAGCGTAGTCTTCGCCAAAATCTGACAAGCAAAAGGCCCGGGAGACCGGGCCTTTTCTTTGCGCACTGCATCGGGATTTTCGCTTTTCACTGCAGGATCGCCAGCCATCACTTCGTTTCTTAAGCTTTGATAAAGCGGTCGCGCATACCGTTTCTTCGCCGCGAAATGACTTCGCCCCGCACGTCGCCTCCAGGCATTATCAGCGCGATGTGTTCCAGACACCTGTCCCAATGCTCAGCGTGACGGCGAACCCGCCACGCGATCGATGATTTGGCCGCGGAGACGCGAGGGGAGACATACGGTGATCCTAAAGACTGCAACCGCAAGAAACATGTTCGCCATCGTGATGACCGGCCTTCTGACCTGCATGGTCACTGCCGCCGTCGTCTTCTGGCTGTCCTACCAGCAATTGCGGGAGCGCAGCATCGCCGAGATGACCAATGCCGCTTCTGCCAGCGCCCGCAGCGTCGAGACGAAATTCGCTGAAGCCAAGACACTCGCAAACAACGTCCGCTCGGCGCTCTACGCGGTGAAGGGCACCGGTGCGCCGTCGCGTGCCGAGATCGAAACCCTCATGAAACGCTGGATCGTAGATAATCCGCTCGCCGTCGGCATGAGCACCGGCTGGGAGCCGAACGCCTTCGACGGCAAGGATGCCGAGTTCGTCGGCAAACCGGGCCATGATGCGACCGGCCGCTTCGTTCCCTACATCGCCCGCTCCGGTGACAAGGTGATCCATGAGGCGCTCGCCGACTACGACAAGCCGGGCCCCGGTGATTACTACCAGATCCCGAAGAAGACCGGCCTCGACATGGTCACCGAGCCCTATGTCTACCCGATCAACGGCAAGGATGTGCTGATGACCTCGATCATGGTGCCGCTGAAGAAGGACGGTGCCTTCATCGGTGTCGTCGGTGTCGACATGGCGCTCGGTGAACTCTCCACCGAACTCGGCAAGCTGAAGCCTTTCGGCACTGGTTTCGTCTCGCTGCTCAGCAAGGATGGCAGCATCATCAGCCACCCCGATGCCAACGTGCTCGGCAAGGTGCTGAAGGACACGCCGCTTGAGGGCGAGGGTTGGGGGCAACTGCTGAGCCATACCGGTCAGGCTTTCGCCTTGAAGCACACCGATGGCAGCGCGCATCTCGCCGTCGCTGTGCCGGTCAACCTGCTTCCGGACACGGTCTGGTATGTCGTCGTCTCGGTTCCAGAAGCCACCGTGTTTGCCGGCCTCTCGCAGCTCGCAATGATTTCGATCGCCGTCATCGCGTTTGCTGCCGCGATCATGATCATTGTCGGCTGGACGCTCGCAAGCCGCTTCCGCAAGCGCGTTGCCAATGTCATCGGGGTTACCGGCGAGATCGCCGCCGGCGAGACCGATGTCGATCTGTCTGAGGCCGAACGCAAGGACGAGATCGGCGATCTCGCCCGGTCGCTGCGGGTCCTGCGGGACGCGACGATCGCCAAGATGCAGCTCGAAAGCGAAGCGGATGCGAACCGCTCGCTGTCGGAGCGCGAACGTCTGGAGCGTCAGGCCCGCGATGCGCGGGATGCGGCCGAAGTGCAGCAGGTCGTCGATGGCCTGGCGACCGGCCTTGGCCGTCTGGCTGAAGGCGATCTCGCCTACCGCATCGACAATCCCTTCGCTGACCGCCTCGACCGTCTGCGCGCCGACTTCAACAACTCTGTTGCGAAGCTTCACGACACGCTTTGCGCCGTCGGCGCCAACGCCCGCGGTATCGATGCTGGCGCGACCGAGATCCGCGCGGCGGCGGACGATCTCGCCCGCCGCACGGAGCAGCAGGCAGCTTCTGTCGAAGAAACCGCCGCAGCGCTCGAAGAGATCACGACGACGGTCAAGGACTCGGCTCGCCGGGCCGAGGAAGTCGGTGCGCTCGTTGCCCGCACCCGCGCCGGTGCCGAGAAGTCCGGTGAGGTCGTCGCCAACGCCGTCGAGGCAATGCATGCCATCGAGAAATCATCCGGTGAAATCTCCAACATCATCGGCGTCATCGACGACATCGCCTTCCAGACGAACCTGCTTGCGCTGAACGCCGGCGTCGAGGCGGCACGCGCCGGTGAGGCCGGCAAGGGCTTTGCCGTCGTCGCCCAGGAAGTGCGGGAGCTTGCGCAGCGCTCGGCGAATGCCGCCAAGGAGATCAAGGCGCTGATCACCACCTCGGGCAACCAGGTGCGCAACGGCGTGACCCTGGTTGGCGATACCGGCAAGGCGCTGGAAACGATCGTCGCCGAAGTCCAGGAGATCAACAAACACGTGAGCGCGATCGTGACCGCAACACGCGAACAGTCGACCGGTCTTCAGGAGATCAACACCGCCGTCAACACCATGGACCAGGGCACACAGCAGAATGCGGCGATGGTGGAGGAACAGACGGCGGCGAGCCATGGCCTCGCGTCCGAGGCCGCCTCGCTCAACTCGCTGCTTGCCCAGTTCAATCTTGGCGACGCTCGGATGGCCGGTGGTGGCCGTCGTCGTGCGGCTTGAGTGCGCGCGGATCGACAGAATGCTGTAGCAACAAGGCGGTAAGCCGCTGTCGTGAATCAGTATGGCAAGTGCTTGAAGCCTGAGATGATAAAGGCCCGGGAAACCGGGCCTTTTCTCATTTCTCGAGCGTCGCCACCGCCTCGACATGCGCGGACCAGAGGAACTGGTCGATCGGCGTCACCGAGGTGATGCGATAACCGGCGGCGGTCAGGATCGAAAGGTCACGCGCGAGCGTCACCGGATTGCAGGACACGGCCACGACCTTCTTGACGCCGGAGCGGGCAATCTCGTGGCACTGCGCCTCGGCGCCGGCCCGCGGCGGATCGAAGACGATCGCGTCGTAGACCTTGAGTTCCTGCGCCATGACCGGGCGGCGGAAGAGATCGCGCTTTTCGACCGTGACCGGCTTCAGCCCCTGCGTATTGCGGGCGGCAAAATCCAGCGCCTTCAGGGCCTTGTCTTCGCCTTCGACCGCATGGACGCGCGCCTTGCGGGCGATCCGCAGTGCAAAGGTGCCGCAACCGGCAAAGAGATCGGCGACGCGCTTCGCCTTGCCGAGATGATCGAGCACCAGTTTGGCCATTGCTTCTTCGGCCTGTGCCGTTGCCTGGGTGAAGCTTCCCGGCGGCGGTGACACGGCGACGCCGCCGAAATCGATGACGGGCTTCACTGGCTCGACGATGATCTCGCCATTGAGGCTCACGCGGGCGATGCCGCGCTCGCCAAGGACGGCCTCCACGGTGCGGCGGCGCTCGCCGTCGTCGAGCTTCTTGATGCCTTCGACGGAAAGGTCGAGGCCCGCGCGCGTTTCGAGCACGGTGATGCGGAAGGGCTCGGCATTGACCGCCATGGCCGCGCCGATCTTTGCGATGATCGCGAGCTTAGAGACGATACCCGGGCTCGCGATCGGACATTCTGTTATCGCGACGATGTGGTGGCTTTCCGCCTGGTTGAAGCCGAGAAGCAGTTCCTTCTCGGTCTTTCGCGCCGTGAAGACCGCGCGCCGGCGTTGGCCGGGCTCGGCGGTGATGAGCGGCGCCACCTCGGGCTTCAGCCCCTTCGACTTCAGGGCGGCGATCACCAGATCGCGCTTGAAGCCGTGATAGAGCGTGTCCGAGGCGTGCTGCATCGTGCAGCCACCGCAGGTGCCGTTGACACCATCCGGCCCGAAGTGACGACAGTGCGGTTCGACGCGCTCTGCGGAAGGCTCTCTCAGCGAGATCAGCGTGCCGTGCGATTTGTTGACAGCGAGTGCTACGCTCTCACCGGGCAGGGTGAAGGGCGCAAAGATCGGTCCATCAGGGCCTTCGGCGATGCCGTCGCCCTGGGCGCCGAGCCGCTTAATGGTGACGGTTTCCGTGCTCATGGCTTCTTGCCTGCGAGCAGGAACTCGACATTGCCGTCGCCGCCGGCAATGGGGGAGGGGATGAGGCCGAGGCTCTGCCAGCCCATATCTTCGACGAGCCAGCGCTCGAGTTCGGCTGCGACCGCCGGTGCGCTGTCGGGATCCTTGAGCAGACCCGCCTTGCTGATCGCGTCGCGTCCGGCTTCAAACTGCGGCTTCACCAGGAGGATGCAGTGTGCGCCGGGAAGCGCCATATCGAGCGCCGGGGGCAGCGCCAGCTTCAGCGAGATGAACGAAACGTCGGAGACGACGAAGGTGACGTCGCGGTCGTCGATATCCTCCTCTGTCATCGCGCGGGCATTGAGGCCCTCGATGCTGGTGACGCGTTCGTCACCCTCGATGCGCGGATGGATCTGGCCATGGCCGACGTCGATCGCGACCACGTGCTCGGCTCCGCGCTTCAACAGCACCTCGGTGAAGCCGCCGGTCGAGGCGCCGATATCGAGACAGCTTTCGCCTGCGGGGTCGAGCCCGAAATGATCGAGCGCCGCGACCAGCTTCAGCGCGGCGCGCGAGACATAGTCCTGCGCCGGATCATCGATGGTGATCGTGACGGTCTCGGCAAACATGGACGCTGCCTTGGTGACCGTGCGGCCGTCGACCTTGACGGTCCCGCGCTGGATGGCGTCACGCGCGCGGGCACGACTGGCGACCAGTCCTGTGTTGAGCAGCAACTGGTCCAGGCGCACCCGGTTCTTGTGTTCTTCGTTCTGGCGATCTTCTGACATGTGTTTCTCATGGCGACTTGCCGCCCCGATGGCAAGCCCCCGAGCGTCGAGCAACGACACGTCCTCGGCTCAACAGTTAGGAAACCCTAAAAAATAATGGAATATTCATCTATCCTTAAATGATGGATGCGAATTTGCCGGCGATGTCGCACCTGCATGATGCAGGCACTCCGCCTCAAACCGGACCTCCCGACAAAACCCGATCTTCCTCACCTGACGCCCTTTGGCGCAAGGAGTTGCCGCATGCCGCGTTTTCACCTCAAGCTTTCCCATCGCATCGGCCTACTCGTGCCGATCGCCGTCGCCGGAATTCTCGCGATCGTCGCGATTTTCGTCGTCGAGAAGGACATAGAGGAGGACTACCGCCAACAGGTGGCGGTTCAACGCGATGCCGAGCATGCCTTGCTGACACTGGAGGTGCAGTTCCTGCAGACCCGTCGTGCAGAGAAGGATTTCCTGCTGCGCAAGGAAGACCAATATGCTGCGGCCCATACGGAAACGGCCGCAAAAGCTGAGGAGACGATGGCCGCGCTCAGCAAGCTGCTCGGCAGCGCCTCTACGCGTGGGCAGTTGCAGGCGATCTCCGAGGGTTACGACGCATACCTGAGGGCCTTTTCGGCCGTTGTTGTCGCCAACCGGACGCTCGGCCTCGATCCGGAAAGCGGCAAGGAAGGCGCGATGCGCACCGCCGTGCACGCGATCGAAGAGCTTTTGAAATCGGTAAAGGACAAGGGCCTTCAGGCGAGCATGCTGATGATGCGCCGCCATGAGAAGGACTTCATCATGCGGCGCGACCACAAATACGTGGAAAAGCATGCTGGCGAAGTGAAGAACTTTGCCGCAACGCCGGCCGAAGCCTTCGGCGGCGCCGATGTGCAGGACAAGGTACTGGCGGCGCTCAAGGACTATGCCACCGCCTTCAACGACTATGCGGCGCTCGCCGAAAACGAGACCGAACTGCGCGCCACCATGTCGAAGGCCTTCGCCGCCGTCGAGCCGGAATTCGAGCAGGTGGCCGGCGCAATCGAGACGGAAAAGGCCAAGGCCGAAACCGAGAGCGTCTCGACGCAGCAATCGATCGAGACGATCGCGCTCGCGGCAATTGTCGCGGCGATCGCGGTGATCGCGGCGACGGTGTTCCTTGTCGGACGCACCATTTCGCGGCCGATCGTTGCCACGACCCGCTCCATGACCCGCCTTGCCGAGGGCGACGTTACGTCTTCGATCCCTTATGCCGGCCGCAAGGACGAGATCGGCGAGATGGCCGGTGCGGTTGAAATCTTCCGCCAGGCGGCGATCGCCAACCGCAGGCTGGAAGCGGAAGCCGCGGAAAACCGCACCCGCGCCGAAGCCGAACGCATCCGCCTGCAGGAGGAAGCGGAAGCTGCCGCCCAGGCACGTCTGCTGCAGGCGACGTCGGGCCTCGCCAGCGGTCTGCGCCGCCTTGCAGCCGGTGACCTCGCCTTCCAGCTCAATGAGCCTTTCGCAGCGGATTTCGAGCAGTTGCGTCATGATTTGAACAGCGCCGTCGCCCAGCTCGGCGATGCCCTGGCGGCGGTCGCCGATTCCAGCCGCTCGATCGACGGCGGCTCGCGCGAGATCAGCGAAAGCGCCGACGACCTGTCGCGTCGCACGGAGCAGCAGGCGGCAGCTCTGGAAGAGACCGCAGCGGCACTCGACGAGATCACCGCCAATGTCACGAACTCGACGAAGCGGGCGGAGGAAGCACGGCACGTCGCGGCCGAAGCCAACGCCAGCGCTGCAAGATCCGGCAGCGTCGTTGCCGATGCGGTTGAGGCCATGCGCCGGATCGAGCATTCCTCCGGCCAGATCTCCAACATCATCGGCGTCATCGACGAGATCGCCTTCCAGACGAACCTTTTGGCGCTCAACGCCGGCGTCGAAGCGGCGCGCGCGGGTGATGCCGGCAAGGGCTTTGCCGTTGTGGCGCAGGAGGTGCGCGAGCTTGCCCAGCGCTCGGCGCAGGCCGCCAAGGAAATCAAGGAACTGATCCGCAATTCGTCCGTCGAGGTCGAAGGCGGGGTCCGGCTGGTTCGCGATACCGGTGCGGCGCTCCAGGCGATCGGCGATCATGTCGCGACGATCAACGAACATATGAGCGCGATCGCCGTCTCGGCGCGCGAACAGTCGGTGGGTCTCGGCGAGGTCAACACCGCGGTCAACCAGATGGACCAGGTGACCCAGAAAAATGCGGCCATGGTCGAGGAGGCCAATGCCGCGAGCGCGCAGCTTGCCAATGAAGCCGTCCGCCTTCGCGAACTGATCACCCGCTTTACGCTTCCCGGTCAGGCGCGTACCGCATCGACCGCCGATCTGCGCACCGCCGCGCGCGCCATGGCGGCACCGGCAGCCACGCCGGCGCAGCGTTTGACACCCGCCCGCCCAATGTCACGCGGCAACGTCGCGGTGGCGCAGGACGACTGGCAGGAATTCTGATCAATAGATCCAGAAAACAAGAACCCCGGCGATGAGCCGGGGTTCTTGTTTGATGCTGTGCGAGGATCAATCAGCCGGCAGCGCCGATACCGATATCCTGCTTCTGGCCGAGCGCCTTGAAAACGGTCGAGACGATGCCGGCGCGGTCGAGACCGGCGGCGGCATACATCGCCTCGGGCTTGGCCTGCTCCATCCAGACGTCGGGCATGACCATCGGCCGGACTTTCAGGCCGCCATCGAGCAGGCCGTCTTCGGCGAGGAACTGCAGCACGTGGCTGGCAAAGCCGCCGACCGCACCTTCCTCAATGGTGATCAGCACCTCGTGGTTGCGGGCAAGCTGGCGGATGAGGTCATGGTCCAGCGGCTTGGCAAAACGGGCATCGGCGACCGTGGTCGAAAGACCGGCGGCATCGAGATCTTCTGCAGCCAGCAGACAGTCGGCCAGGCGCGTGCCGAAGGAAAGCAGCGCGACCTTCGACCCCTGCTTGACGACGCGGCCCTTGCCGATCTCGAGGATCTGGCCGCGCTCAGGCATCTCGACGCCAACGCCTTCGCCGCGCGGATAGCGGAACGAGATCGGGCCGCCGTCATAGGCGGCTGCCGTGCGCACCATGTGCTTCAGTTCCGCCTCGTCGGCCGCCGCCATCACCACGAAGCCGGGGAGAGTGGCAAGATAGGTCGTGTCGAACGAGCCCGCATGCGTCGGACCGTCGGCACCGACGAAACCGGCGCGGTCGATCGGGAAGCGCACCGGCAGACCCTGGATCGCCACGTCGTGCACCACCTGGTCGTAACCGCGTTGCAGGAAGGTCGAATAGAGCGCGGCGAACGGCTTGTAGCCTTCGGCGGCAAGGCCGGCGGCAAAGGTGACCGCGTGCTGCTCGGCAATGCCGACATCGAAGCAGCGTGAGGGATGAACCTTGGCGAACTTGTCGAGACCGGTGCCCGAGGGCATGGCGGCGGTGACGGCGACGATCTTGTCATCGAAGCCGGCTTCCTGCGTCAGCGCATCGGCAAAGACCGAGGTATAGGCCGGCGCATTCGGCTTGGCTTTTGCCTGGGCGCCGGTGATGACGTCGAACTTGTTGACGCCGTGGTACTTGTCGGCGGCAGCTTCCGCCGGCGGATAGCCCTTGCCCTTTTGTGTCACCACATGGATCAGCACCGGACCCTTGGCATTGTCGCGCACGTTGCGCAGCACCGGCAGCAGATGGTCGAACGAATGCCCGTCGATCGGGCCGATATGGTAGAAGCCCATCTCTTCGAACAGCGTGCCGCCGGTGACGTAGCCGCGGGCATGCTCGACAGCACGGGTGATCGCCCGGTCGACAGTCTTGCCGAGATAGGCCGTCAGTTTCTTGCCGACTTCGCGGATGCCCATATAGGTGCGGCCGGAGGCAA